>NZ_JAOANA010000015.1:0-121534 GCF_032335535.1 Alkalihalobacillus sp. MEB130 | reverse complement strand
TGAGAGAAAATGAATAGGAAAATAAAGAGGAAAAGAGGCAACTTCTCATCCAATAATGGATAGAAATTGCCTTTTTTTATTTAGCTTCTTATTAAGCAAAGAAAAACGGAAGTTTTTCAGTGGCCTCATCGAAGGCAAGGGTGAGACCCCACAGTGCGTAAGCACGAGGAGGCTCACCAGCCGCCCACGGAAAGCGAAGTATATTTCCGGAGCGATTACAAGCATTACCTATCGTAGCGTTCGGATTTCTCATCACCCAAAACTCTTTTGTCCCAGTCTTATCTTAGACGTGAATTAACGTCCCTGACCATTGTTAGTTCGGTTTCCTCTAGTTAATACTTTTAATCCTTGTCCCATATCGGAAGCTAAAATGTAATTTCGGTCAACAAACACGCCCCAAACATCTGCTTCATTAGGTGTATATTGGCCTATTTGAGTTGGATTACTTGGGTCTGTAATATCAACCATAACGACTCCACCTGAATAATAAGATAAGTATAATGTATTTCCACGAACTTTTGGATCGTGAACCGTTTTAGCAAATGTATTAACAGGATTAGAAAAGTCATATGTTAAATCTGTTGTGAATTCACTTAATAAAACAGGATTTGACTTATCTTTTATATTAAAAATTCGTGTGTAACCATATGCACTTTCATATCTTGCTCCATGAGGATTTGAAACTTCACGTGTTTCTATGAGAATATTACCACCTCTAGCTAATGCAGCTGAGTGAGCGGCTCCTTTTTGATCGTCTCGATAATCAGTTCTACCAACGTATTTTGGATTTTCAGGATCCTTTATATCAAAAATAACAGTTCCTAAATCCCACATCGATACATAAGCATACTGAGCATTGTTATCCGTTATGACACTGTGGTTAAAAACAGGTCTTGTATGACCGTCTGGGGCATACCAATGATATCCGTTGAATGATTCAGGAATTTCTTCTAATTCTCTCGGATCCCATCCCCATAATTTATTAGGGTTTGTTGGGTCAGATACATCAATGATTTGGAAGTCTTCTTGCTCGCCATTTGTGTAATAATCTGCATAAGGGCTAGATGCTAAAACGAGTGCTTGATTTCCTTGCGTCGTTAAATATAGTTCGTGTGTACCTGTAATGCGCCTGTCGAGTTCATAAAAGCCTAATTTGGTTGGATTTGTTGGGTCGGTAACATCATATAGTAAAACGCCGCCCTTACTATTGGGTCTATTTGTATTGTTACGAGAAGTTTGCTGCACGCTAACCGCTGCTAAGTCACCTTTAAAATGTGGCGTGTTGACCGTTTTTACAATCACTTTTTCTTGCCATGTGTTTGGAATTTCATTTGCAAAGACCGCAACTTCCACTGGATTGGTTGGATCTTTCAAATCAAACACACGTATGCCTCCATTTGCTCCGTTAGCAGTATGAGTACCTAAATAAGCATATCCTTTATGTGCGTACACATCGGCACTGTTATTTTGAACCCCGTTTAACTCGCTTATTTGAACCGCAGCAGCTTCTGTAAAGTTCCCAACATTCTTCGTTCCATCTAACTTACTACTAGCTAACTTTTGTAAATCTTCATTTGAAAATACAATTCGTTCTCCTTTGTTAATATCTGAACCGAGAGCATCATGGGCAAGCGTTGGTGCCACTCCTCCGAATGTCATTGTTCCAACAAGTGCTGTAGTAATTAGTAGATTCTTCTTTTTCAATGAAACCCCTCCCAATTTTTGTTAGTGCGTTACAACACGGATTATAAAACAAGTTTTAGAACTTTGACTATATGCCCAATTTGAAGCAATGAAATTTTGAGGGAAATGTCTATATGTATGGACCTAGTAATTGGCGCAAGTTTGTAAGTTAATTGAACATTTAGGGACACTAAAGAACTGGTTTATAACACTGTAGACTAGGTAGATTGATTGATTTAAAAAAACATTAAAAGCTATCTTTTTTCTTATTTTCATATTACTTCGTAAATCTAAGGGAATTCTTCTAATAAGTATAACTCAAAATGAACCGATGCTACATTTCATACGAAAGTTGGATATGAAAAAACAAGAGAGGTGAAAAAAATGTAATTTTGTCGAAAATGAGAATGTTTTGTAAGTGATGTAGTCGAAATGATAGAGAAATTTTCTTTTAAAAAATAGAATCGATAAATGTGTAAATTTCAGTAAAGAATTATAGTTCTTTTTGAGTAGGAAAGTATGAGGAGGGATGAGAATATGAAAAATTCGAAAAATTTTCATTTATTGTTTTCTAATTTGAAGCTATAATAAGTAAATATCCTGAAAGAAAAAGGTTATAATCTAAAAATTATTTTGTGAAGATAATCCCTATATCTATGAAAATTTACTTTTATAGTATAATGTCAAACGTGAGCATACTTGAAATAATTGCATATAGTTAACAGAGGATACTTTTTAGGATCCTTGAGTTGTATTAAAAATGTAGGTACGTAATTCATTAAACTGTTTTGAAAAGTGACGGCTAAATTCTGATCATAGCTGATGATATAGTACGATATTGGGGATATTATTTTTTACAACAAAGAAAAAGGAGCTGGACTGTGCTATAGGTTTCGTTTAATATAATAAAAAATTACAAAAGAATCATTTTTTAAGTTGTAAAGTGATGTTGGAAAGCAACTACCTTTTCCAGTCTTTTATAAAAAAACCACTTCTTCATACACGTGGTTAATTTATTATTTGATTGGAAAAAATGAGGTTAACGAGTTTCGAAAGTTGACTTAGTGTGTAAGTTTGCGTTACTTTACTTAATAGGAGAAGAGAGTAACCACGTAAAGAGAGGCTGGACGAATGAAAAACATAGAGAATCCTAAAACAGCTTTTGTTATTTTTGGAGTAACAGGAGACTTAGCAAAAAGAAAGTTATTTCCGTCCATTTTTAAGTTGTATAAGGCGGGTAAACTATCAGAAAACTTCGCTGTTGTCGGAGTTGCAAGAAGAGATTGGTCAGATGATACACTGAGAGAAAATATTACAAATTCTTTGCCTTCAGATGAAGACCCTGAGACGATTCAAAGATTTTGTGCGCATTTTTATTATCTTCCTTTTGATGTGACCAATAAAGAATCGTATCGTGAGCTTGATACGATGTTGACAAATTTAGAAGAAAAATACTCTATTCCAGGGAATCGCATTTTTTATATGGCTATGTCCCCAGAGTACTTTGGTACCATCGCGTCCAACTTAAAATCTGAAAAAGTAACGGAGACAACAGGCTGGACAAGATTAATTATTGAGAAACCATTCGGTCGTGATTTACCTTCGGCGGAGAAATTAAATAACGAAATTCGTCAGGCTTTTTCTGAGGATGAGATTTACAGAATTGATCATTATTTAGGAAAAGATATGGTGCAAAACATTGAAGTTATTCGCTTTGCAAATGCCATCTTTGAACCGTTATGGAATAATCAATACATATCTAACATTCAAATTACATCTAGCGAGACATTAGGAGTCGAAGATCGTGGTGGATATTATGAGACATCGGGAGCACTTCGTGACATGGTTCAAAATCATATGTTGCAAATGGTGTCGTTGTTAGCTATGGATCCTCCAATTCGGTTGACTACTGATGAAATTAGAAGCGAGAAAATTAAAGTTTTGCGTGCTTTACGGAACTTTTCCGTTGAAGAAACACCAAATTATTTTGTAAGAGGTCAATATGATAAGGGAATTATTGATGGTGAAGAAGTAAAAGGATACCGTAGCGAAAAGAACGTTGATCCGAATTCTATTACGGAGACGTATGTAGCTGGTAAGATTTTAATTGATAACCATCGTTGGGCAGGAGTTCCTTTTTATATTCGTACTGGAAAGCGCATGACTCAAAAATCAACGAAAATCGTTATTCAATTTAAAGATAGACCGATGAATTTATATTACAATGAAAATTCGGATCGATACTCAAATCTACTTGAAATTTCTATCCAACCGGACGAAGGCATAACGCTACAACTTAATGGGAAAAAAGTTGGGACATCAGGAGAAACTACTCCTGTACAACTTGATTATTGTCATGATTGTGTAGATACTTCTAATACACCTGAAGCGTATGAGCGATTAATACATGATTGTATGTTGGGTGATGCTACCAATTTTGCGCATTGGGATGAAGTTGATTTATCGTGGACATTTATTGATACAATATCTAAAGCTTGGGAAAGTCGTGACGTTGAAGTAGCAACGTACGAAGCTGGTTCAATGGGACCGAAACAAGCAGATAAGTTACTTGCAGATGACGGTTTCCACTGGTGGCCAATCACGACAAGAGGATAAATGATAATATCTGAA
Source organism: Alkalihalobacillus sp. MEB130 (assembly GCF_032335535.1). Classification (NCBI taxonomy): domain Bacteria; kingdom Bacillati; phylum Bacillota; class Bacilli; order Caryophanales; family Bacillaceae; genus Alkalihalobacillus; species Alkalihalobacillus sp. MEB130. The sequence continues at coordinate 117,220 of NZ_JAOANA010000015.1, read as the reverse complement.
GTAAAAGACATGTGTCTCGCATTCACATGTCTTTTACGTTTGTAGAAGAGGGGAATTGAAATGGAAAACAAAAAAGTACTGCTAGTTGACGGAATGGCTTTATTATTTCGAGCTTTCTATGCCACGGCAATGAGCGGGTATTACATGGTAAATAGCAAAGGTGTTCCGACAAATGCGATTCACGGATTTGTGAAACATCTATTTACAGCTGTTAATGTTCATAAGCCGAGTCACGTGATTTGCTGTTGGGATATGGGAAGTAAGACATATCGGACAGAGTTGTATCCAGAATATAAGGCAAATAGAGGCGAACCGCCTGTCGAACTAATACCACAATTTGATCTAGTAAAAGAAGTCGTGGATAAATTAGACATACCTAATGTTGGGTTAGAACGATTCGAGGCAGATGATTGCATAGGGACGTTATCTAAGCAAATAAGTGAACATACAGAAGTAGCTATTTTAACGGGTGATCAAGATATTCTACAATTATTATCCAAAAATATTTCTGTCATCCTGTTAAAAAAGGGATATGGGAATTATGATATATTTGATGAAGACAGGTTCTTTAAGGAAAAAGGGATAAAGGCAGCTCAAATGATTGATCTGAAGGCACTAATGGGAGATAGTAGTGATAATTACCCAGGAGTAAAAGGAATCGGCGAAAAAACAGCACTACGTCTTCTTCAAACACATGGCACCATTGAAGGAATTTTAGAAAATATATCCACGTTGACAAAGGCGCAACGAAAGAAAATTGAAGATGAATTGGATATGCTGCATTTATGCCGTCAACTAGCCACAATCAATTGTGAAGTAGACGTTACATGTTCGTTAGAAGATGCGATCTTCCAAATAGATCAACAAAAAATGAGCAATAAATTTAAAGAATTAGAGCTTAAAAATTTAGAGCAAATATTACTATAATAAAACTTACATTTCTCCAAACTTATGAAACAAATCCTCACGTCCTTGACATATTTTCTTTTCATGCTCACATAATAGCAAATGAAAATGAACAAAGCGAGGTGATCAAGAATGGCAAACAGCAATAATCAACTTCTAGTACCAAGTGTGGTACAAGCATTGGATCAAATGAAGTATGAAATTGCACAAGAGTTTGGTGTTCAATTAAGTGCAGATGCAACGGCTCGAGCTAACGGTTCTGTTGGCGGAGAAATCACTAAGCGATTAGTTCAACAAGCTGAACAACAGTTTGGTGGCGCAACATTTTAAATTTAAAACAGCTTGAAGTTCCATTTTGGAACCATCAAGCTGTTTTTTTTATGAATTGTTTTCAGCGATCCACTTATCAGAAGGTAAGAAGAGTGTGAGTATTCCAATTAATGGAAGGGTAACGACGATTAATATCGTACTGGTTAACCCAATGGCGTCGGCAAGCAGCCCAAGTCCAATTGACCCAACAGCTCCCATTCCAAATGCAAGGCCTACAATAAGGCCTGAAACCATTCCGATTCTGCCTGGTACAAGTTCCTGTGCGTATACTACAGAGACAGAAAAACTAGATAAAATGATAAATCCTATGATAGCGATGAGTGGATAAATAAGAACCGGCCCGATATGTGGCAAGATTAGAGTTAATGGTGCTGAACCTAACATGGAAAGCATAATGATATTTCTTTTTCCATACCGGTCAGCAAGTGGCCCACCAGCAAATGTTCCGATTGCCCCAAAAGCTAAAAAGATAAACAAGTAAACTTGCGCTTGCCCAATAGACATTTGGTACTGTTCAATTAAGTAAAACGAATAAAAGTTTGTCATGCCCGCATGAAACCATGAACGAGCAAAGACAAGAAAGACGAGCAAGCAAATGGCCATAATAATTGTTTTCTTCTTTTTGTTTTGATCCTTATTGTGAGCTATAGTCTTTTTTGGTTTAGTTGACAATGTGTTAGATGATATTTGTTCAGAATACCATCTTGCTATATAGAATAAGAGTCCAATCGCGATCGCTGCTAAAATGGTAAACCAAATTGAGCCGAACTGTCCAAGTGGAACGAGAATGAGTGCTGTTATTAACGGTGCAAGGGCTTGCCCGGCGTTCCCTCCTACTTGATAAATGGACTGCGCTAATCCTCGACGCCCTCCAGCAGCCATATAAGCTACACGAGAGCCTTCTGGATGAAAGGTAGCAGAGCCTAATCCGATAAAAATAACCGATAAAACGACAAACAAAAACGAAGGGGCAAAGGCGATTCCAAGAACTCCGATGAAAGTAAAGCAAAGCCCAATCGGTAATGCGTATGGAGAAGGCTTTCGATCTGTAAACGTTCCAACTAGTGGTTGGATGAGAGAAGAGGTAAGATTTAATGCGAAGGCAATGAGTCCAAGTTGGGTAAACGTTAACCCCATTGATTGTTGCAATATCGGAAACATGGCAGGCACGAGGGATTGAATTGCGTCGTTAAGAAGGTGAACAAAGCCAATAATAAGTAGAATTCGATATGCTGTTTTTTGTTCTGGAACACCCTCATTAAGTTGTTTTTGCTGAGCTTGCATGCTAGCATCCTTCTTTCTATATACGAAATATTTACATAAATTATATCATGCTGCGCAGTTATGTGGTTGAAAAAAAGACTATCTGTTATTTCTTAAGATAGTCTTCTTCGTATTTAATTAAGACGTTTATGCTTCCACATCATATATCGGTATCGAATCGTACAACCGATACAATATCCGAGCAAAGCAATACCTGCAGCCGCCATAACCATGATACTAAAGAAATAACCGCCACCTACATAACCTAATCGAAAGAACAAAAAAGACAAACCTAAACAAATCGTTGCAATCCATTGATTAAAGATTTGTTGATCTGGGTCCTCTAAAACATAATGCTCTTTATCTTTGTTAAGGAATGTATATCCAAGTACCATTATTGGATTACGCCTTGTTATTAGTGTGATAACACCTATTAAAAAAGGAATAAGCAAAATCCAATTAGAAACTAATAGAGCAAGCACAACGCTAAGTACGATAAACAATTGATTCGTTTGTACGAGTGGTTTTGGAATACCCATAAAAACAACCTCCTTACTTATGTATATTATATAACAACTGTGACAATCATGCATTTATTTCGATTACCTAATTATAATATGGGGAAAATTACAAAAAAATGAGGAATGCTTTTCTTCACGTTCGGTAATAATAATCTTGGCTAAGGAGGTGATATCAATGGCTAAGCGTAATAAAAACAATAAAAACAACAACAATAATGCAGAAGTAGAAAATGCAAATGTTGAATTTGCAGAAGAAAATGATGCACAAGATCTAAACAACCGTAACAATCGTAAGAATCGTAAGAACAATAAATAACATAATTGAAATTCGGCTTACACATAGTTTGACTCAGAAAAGACCCTTGTCCGAAAGGGTCTTTTCTTTTTTAGTCCATTGAAAACATTGCCAGTCATTGATGTACATAACTTATGAATCATTACACACGATAGTTAGTACAAAGAAAAAAGCGAGGTGATACAAAATGGCAAACAACAGTAGCAACAAGCTATTAGTTCCTGGAGTGGAACAAGCGTTAGATCAAATGAAGTACGAGATTGCCCAAGAGTTTGGTGTGAAATTAGGCTCTGATGAAACGTCTCGTTCTAACGGGTCTGTTGGTGGTGAGATCACTAAGCGCCTTGTTCAACAAGCTGAACAACAGTTTCGTGGATATGAAAAATAAATAAAGATGGCCAAGCAGCTTAAACAACGAGTTTAAGCTGCTTTTTAGGTCGAATAAAAGAGGAAGTTCTTCATGCTGTGACAACAAAAAAACCTGCTAGAAATACTAGCAGGCATGATCAACCCTTACGATAAATCGTGGTGATGCTCTGAAATGTCAGAAAGAGCTTCTCCAGCTTCGTTTTCATAAATGTTCACCGTAGCTAAGTCTCCTATTGCTACCATCCCAATAATTTTCCCATTCTCTACAACAGGCAAACGACGAATTTGATGTTGTGCCATCATGTTTGCAGCTTCATGAGGATCAGTTGAAGGAGAGGCAACCGTTAAGTTAGTGGACATACATTCCTCAACAGAGGCATGAGAATCTTCTCCGCTTGCCGTAGCACGAATGGTAATGTCTCTGTCAGTTATAATACCAACAAGTTCACCGTTTCTTACTACCGGAATTGAACCAATATCGTTTGATTTCATCATTTCAGCAGCTTCTTGAATCGTTTGATCCGCTTGAACCGTAATAACGTCTTTTGACATAATGTCTTGTAAGTTTTGTGACATGTTAAACACTCCTTTCAAGTAGAGTATCTCTTGCCTTACATTATTTATACCGATGTTCTAAAATGATAAGATATACACATGAAAAAGGAAGGTTAGAGGAGGAATCAAGCGTGAAAATGGTTCATAAATTGTATTACCAAGATGTATATCAGAAGGAATTTTACGCGAAAGTAGTAAAACAAGAACAAGATCATGAGGGAAACTGGTATGTTGTCTTAAATGAGACTGCTTTTTATCCAACAGGTGGGGGCCAACCTTTTGATACGGGCACCATCCAACATCTTACTGTACAAAAAGTAGAGGAAATAGAAGGGGAGATTCGTCACTTTGTATCAAGTCCGCTAGAAACAAGAGAAATCGTACAAGCAAAGATAAATTGGGAAAGACGGTTTGATCATATGCAACAACATACTGGACAACATATTTTATCAGCTGCCTTTGCTCAGTTATTTCAATTAGAAACAGTAAGCTTTCATCTTGGAACGGAGATTTCAACTATTGATTTACATACACAGGAACTGACAACAGATCAAGTCAAAGAAGCCGTTACACTGTCAAATGAGATTATCTTAGAGAACCGTCCAATTGAAACTAGATGGGTTCAAAAAGAAGAGCTTTCTCAGTATCAATTAAGGAAAGATCCATCTGTAACAGAGAACATTCGGCTTGTTATGATTACTAATTTTGATGATAACGCTTGTGGTGGAACACATCCTACTTCGACAAATGAAGTAGGTTCTATTAAAGTTTTGTACTGGGAAAGACAAAAAAACGGCATTCGAGTGTATTTTATTTGCGGAAATCGAGTTTTAACTCAATTTGATCAAAAGCAACAAATTTTGCTTACTTTAACTGGTTTAGTGAGCGCACCTGAACAAGACCTTCCACAGGTGATTGAAAAACGAATGGCAAAAGAAAAGGATTTGGCAAAGTCTATTGAAATTCTGAAAGAGGAATTGTTAACTTACGAGGCAAAAGAAATCCTCGAAGTAGATGAATTGCTTATCGGTCGAGTGTATCAAGAACGAACGATAAAAGAGTTACAAAAACTAGCGCAAATGGTTACGAAGCAGAGAGCAACTTGTACGGTATTCTTTGTGTCAGAAAATGAAAACCGGTTGCAGATAGTTGGAGCGAGAGGGGGAAAATCTGCTTATCCTTGTAAAGACCCGATTTTAAAAGAACTTCCAACCATTTCGGGAAAAGGCGGAGGAAACGAATGTCTTGTTCAAGGAGGAGGAGAAGCTACATTAACAGCGTCTGACTTTTTAGAACGACTTGTAAAAACCGCGAGTCAAGCTGATCACACTAAAGATTCATTGGCATATCATTTAGAAAAATGATCCCGGACCGTCTTTGGCATCTAGGTAGAACGGTGAGGGGAGGATTTGCAGATCTCCTCGTTAGCGATTCTTATTTGAGATAGTTTTATCGGGGCTTAAAAAAGGAGTGGGGAGTTATGGCTGTAAAAAAGCAGTTCGCAGTAATTGGGCTCGGTCGCTTTGGGGGTAGTATTTGTAAGGAACTATATAACATGGGGCATCAAGTTTTGGCCATAGATAATCGAGAACAAAAAGTAAATGAGTTTGCTACGTTTGCGACACATGCAGTTATTGCTGATTCAACGGATGAAAAAGCATTAAAGACTCTTGGGATCCGCAATTTTGAATATGTTATAGTAGCCATTGGCGATGATATTCAAACAAGCATTTTAACGACTTTATTGTTAAAGGAGATGGATGTTCCGAATGTTTGGGTCAAAGCGCAAAATGCTTATCATCACAAAGTTTTAGAAAAAATTGGCGCAGACCGCATTATTCATCCCGAACATGATATGGGCATTAGAACTGCTCAACATTTACATTCTGAAAAAATTGTAGACTATATTGAATTATCTGATGAGTATAGCATTGTTGAGCTATTAGCTACGAAAAAAATTAATAATAAATCACTTGTTGATTTACACATCCGAGCTAGGTACGGATGTACCATTTTAGCCATCAAACGAGGAGAACAAATCAATGTGTCTCCATTACCTAATGAGATTATTCAAGAGAAGGATATGCTTGTTGTAATAGGGCATAAAAACGACTTAAAGCGGTTTGAAGATGAGGGGATGTAACTAGGAGCACTGGAAAGGTAAGAATTTACCTTTCCAGTGCTCTCGTTTTGTTTATGCATTATAGGAAAAGCAAAGCGACTACCGTTGTAATTGTTAGTGCTATGAAAACAGGAATGAAGCTTTTACGGACTAAATCAATGACATTGATCTTGGCAAAGCCAGCAATGGCAATAATAGGAGACCAAGCAACTAATGTTCCGCCACCAACCCAAATGGCGCCCATTTGACCAATCGCAGCCAATGTGGCGGGATCTATCCCTAGAGAACCTGCGAATGCATCGGATAAAGAACCAATTAATGGAAGTCCTGAAAAACCAGAACCATCAAGGCCAGAGATCATCCCAAGCAAGAGTATTCCAAAACCAGTAATAAACACATTATCCGGAATGGCGTGTTGACTTGCTTCTACTAAATCAAATAAAAAAGCAGGAGCATGAGTCGGATCATCTACCCCTAAAATGCTGGCAGAGAAATCTCCACTTCCCATAAAGAAAAAACCAGCAATTGGGATAACGAGGCCCATCACTTTAAATGCAAATACAAAGCCATTGACGATGTGATCACTTACTTCCTTTAATGTTTTTCTATAATCGCGGAATAGAGCAATGGCTATTAAGAGCAGGATAGCAGCCCCGCCAATAATAGATGCACCTGCCCCGTCTTCAATGGCTGGAATGGCAGTTGAAAATGTAGCAAGAACAACATACAAAACAATAATCAAAAATGTTGATGGTACGAGAGCAGCGAAAACTTTGCTATGCTTTCCCTTTTTTACTTCAATTTCATCAACCTGTATGTTGCTATCTTTGTCACCACTATTTTCCCAATTTGTAACATTTTCTTTTGCGGGAGACACGATTGATTTTCGTATCATAAAATATGCAATCGTTAAGGCGATCATTCCTGAAAGAATGGATAAAAGTAACGCCTGATCAGCGACAGCCGAAGCTTCTATTCCTGAAGTGGAAGCGGTTAGGCCAGGTGCTACTTGTAAGACATAATCAGACGACAATGCCATTCCGTGACCAGCTAATGAGATCGCTAACGCAGCCCCGATAGGAGGTAGCCCCGCTTTAATAGCAACCGGGATGAGCAAAGCCCCTATAAGCGGGACGGCTGGTGCTGGCCAGAAAAACAGTGATAGTGAATACGTTACAATCACTAAAATCCAGAAAGAAAGATGGCCATTTTTCATGACTTTCTGAAAGGGAATCACCATTTGTTCATCAGAGCCTATCGATTTTAAAGAGCGAAGCAACGCGGTCATAATGGCAATGATTAAGAAAATATGAAACAGCTCACCAGCGGCTGTCAAACTGGCTTGGAAAATAGCTTGAAGACCGCTTAAGAAAGAATCGTTATACACCCATCCTATAAGGAAACTCATTACAATTGCAGGTACAACAACATTTTGTCTAACTAACATTGTTATAATAATGAGACACGTTCCGACTAAATACAACCAATGTGCGAATGTTAATTCCATAGTTCTAATCTCCTTTTTACGGATTTTAGAAGAAACGATATCATCCTATGCGAAAGCCCAGAATACTGTGAATAAAACGATGGAAAGACAGAGAAACGAAACAATGATATAATAACGAACGTTGACTAGAAGACAAGGGTGATTGAATGGATTTCTCAATAAATTATTTATCTTTTTTTGTTGTTCAAGTTGAAGGACAAGGTGAACAAGCAGATAAAAAATATAAGCATTATCAAACGTTAGATGAAGCGATGTACATAGAAAGCGCGTTAAAGGATTTCCTTGACGGTGAACTTATGAAAGTGACAAAAAGAAAAGTTGAACGAAATCCGAAATCGGAATCCGTTCCTACTAAAATTGGCCGGTTTATTGTTGAGCCAGGGTATGATTTAGAAACGAATCCAAATTATAATTTGTTTCACCGAATTCGTTCAGCTGATTCGCCCGATGACTTTAAAAATAGCAGTGAAGAGTTAGTGCGTGCCTATATGGATACAAGTGCGATAAGAGGGGGAGCATTGCTTGTCATTCGAGCTAAATTTAATAAATATTTTGATGAACCATTCGTGTTCATCTTAAAATGTGACTTCGAACAAAAAGTTGCTACTATTACCGATGAAAAAACAATGATTCGAAACGTGGAACGAGCGATTACAACGAAAAATATGAAATCGATCCAATACCCCTACATGCCGGAAGAGGGGATGCTTGAAGAATGGGAGCTAAAAATTCATCAATCCTCTCATGCGAGGTATTTTGAGGATTTCTTAAAGTTCGTGGAGTATCATCAATCCATGCCTGAAATTGTGAAGACACAAGTCATTCAAATGGCCCAACAGCATATTGCCGAAACATACCAAGAAGAGAGTCCTGAGCGTCAGCAAGAAGAAGAGTACATCGAAGCTTGGTCGAACACACCAGTTCGTGAAATGCAGGAGAAGTGGACACCAGAGCAGGTCGTGGAAGCGTCTGCTCCTATTATTGAGCACCAGCCAGAGATTCCTCTAAAACTGAAGCTTGACCATATTGATGTGAAGGCGATGTTATCCGATTTTGGAGAATCTCTTCATATTGCGAAAGTGAATGGACGATATGTGATTGTGATAGAAGGCGACTCATTTACATTTGAAAAAGGGGTATCACCGGTAGAGTTTTTAAAGCCAGAGCCTTTAGATGAGGTATTGAGGAAAATTGGAAAAGAGTGAAGACAAACCATATAGTTTGACATTTTGGCAGGGAGTACCTAGAGTTAAAGGTAGTTATTTCCTTTATGAAATTTCAAATAGTTGACAAGATAACGGTAGGAGTGTGATGACATTGGCAAAAATCGTAATTATTTCAGGAGGACCTTCTAAAACAACCAGATTAAAAGGAATTGTGGATTATGCAAGTAGTTATCTAACAGAAAAAGGGTTAGATGTGGAAGAATTGCATGTGATCGATATTCCAGCTGAGGATTTAATTTTAGCTAAGTTTGATAGTGAGGCGGTTGTAGCTGCAAATAAAAAAGTAGAAGAAGCAGACGCTGTTATTGTGGCTAGCCAAGTATACAAAGCTTCTTTTACTGGAATATTAAAAACATATTTGGATTTACTTCCACAAAAAGGACTAGAAAATAAAATCGTTTTACCATTAATGCTTGGTGGTACTATCTCTCACTTATTAGCCATTGATTATAGCTTGAAGCCTGTCTTAGCTTCATTAGGTGCTCAAAATATGGTCAAAGGTGTCTATACGTTAGATACATGTGTTGTTCGTGGAGAAGACGGAAGTACATCAATTGAACAAGAAGCTAAAGAGCGGTTAGAGAGGTCATTTGCTGCTTTAGTTACAGAAATAAACAAACAATCGTAAAAGGTAAGAATGAAGAGGGCTGAAAAAGGTGAATCCTACCTTTTTCAGCCCTCTTATTGTCTAGGTTTCGTTTTTTACATAGATCGGTTAAAAATGTGAAAACTTATGATTAAAGGAGTGATTTCATGTTTAATACAACAAATACGGGTGGAGGAAGTGGAGCTCAAGCGTTTCCGCTTCTAGGTTTTTTTCATTCAGGTGCTGACACAACGGCAATAAAAGAAGCTCACGATGCGTACGACATTTATGTGAATAATGAATTTGTAGGCAAAAAAGTGCTTATCACAGAGTCGGAATCCGTAGATGATGTGACAGACTTCTTGAAAAAAGAAGGGGTGCAACAAATTTCAGGAAAACTAGAAGGAGATCATTATACAATTCAAGCAGATGATTCAGAGCATGTAAAACAGATTCTTGAGACGTACTTAAATAATCGATAACTCTTTTAACCTGAAAAGAGGCCGGTACAAAAGAGTTTTGGGTGATGAGAATCCGGACGCTACGATAGTTAATACACGTAATCGCTCCGGAAATATACTTCGCTTTCCGTGGGCGGCTGGTGAGCCTCCTCGTGCTTACGCACTGTGGGGTCTCACCCTTGCCTTCGATGAAGCCACTGAAAAAGTGCTCGTTTATTTCGGACTTGAGGAGCTTCGACCCGCTCCCGGGATGGGGGGCACGCTTTCCGCAGGCGGGCGTTGAACTAACCGGCTGCGCCGGTGGATTTCAACCTGCCCTTCCCTCCTGCAGGAGTCGGCCCTCCCATCCCGTCCGCTTTGTTGAGAGGAAAGGTAGAAATGGTAGAAATTCCCTACTCTTCAACAATCAAAAATAATAGGAGAAATAGCGTAAAAAAGGCCTTTGAGAAATGAAACTCAAAGGCCTTTTGTCTACAGTCTGAAGTTTAATTTTCATCAAACATTTCACTTTCATTTTATTTAATAATTTAGATATTACATAGATGTAGGTGAATCTAATGACATCAAATGAAGAAACAATAACACTCAGTCCATATATGGGAATTTATGAACTTATGGCTACTCACAAAAAAATATGATGGAAGAAAGGGGAAAGATAATAAAGCTAGAGTCCGATATCAATTTGATGTTGAAAAATGCAAAGTCTGTCCGTTTCAAGCAGGGTGTTACAAAGAAGGAGTAAAAAAAGTCTTATTATGTGACCATTAAATCAGAAGAATACTCTGAACAAGAAGCATTTCAACAAACGGAAGAGTTTAAAGAAATGGTGAGGTCACGTTATAAAATAGAAGCAAAAAATAGCGAATTAAAATATCGACACGGGTTCAAAATTGCAACATCCTCGGGTCTGTTTGGTATGCACATTAAGGTTGCAACCACGATATTTCAGTTAAACACCTTAGTTTTGTCCCAGCCTTTTTTTAACACAAATAAGGCAAGTTAAAATTTCTTCGTAAGTAAGTTAGGTGGTGTTTCTCCGTTTAGACCTTTTTTTAAGTTGAGCGCTGCTAATTTTGACATATTAAACTCACACTCAGTAGTGGACGAACCAATATGAGGCAAGGTAACAATATTTTTTAGTTTCAACAGTGGATTCGTAGGACTTGTTGGCTCTTGTGTAAAAACATCAATTCCTGCAGCAAGAATGTCAGAATTCACTAACGCTTTGTAAAGAGCTTCTTCATCAACATTTTTGCCTCGAGATCCGTTAATAAAAATAGCGCTTGATTTCATTTTTTTAAATTCATTTGTCCCAATCATTTTTTCTGTTTCTTTTGTTGCTGGTACCATTAAACAAACAAAGTCAGATTGCTGAAGAAGAGTGTCTAATTCACAGTAAGTTGCCTCGTACAACGTTTCTGCTTCCTCATTTCTAGTGCGATTATGATACAAGATAGTCATTCCAAACCCTAAGTGAGCTCGCTTAGCGATGGCACAACCGATATTGCCCATACCGATAATTCCAAGAGTTTTGTGATGAACATCGACTCCATACTGATTCGGTTGAAGAGAAATATCCCACTTTCCTGATTTTACAAACAAATCTAATTCTGGTATTCTACGCGCTGTAGCAAGCATCAATCCAAAAATAGCATCAGCTGTTGTGTCGTTTAGGACACCTGGTGTATTTGTAGCCATAATTCCGCGATTTGATAGTTCATCTACATCTAAGTTGTCATAGCCAACAGAAACATTTGATACAATTTTTAAATGAGGTGCTTTATCTAATAACTCTTTTGTTACTTTTAGTGCAAGACCGATAATTCCATCAGCTTTTTGCAAAGCATCGTCAAAATGAGGATCTCCTAAGTACTCATGGTTTTGAAAAATAGTAACCTCATAGTCTTTCTCTAATTCTTTAACAACACGGCTATCTACTCGCATATAGACTAAAACATTCGGTTTCATGGTGACTCCTTTCTTGTATAACAATGGTATAAAAAACTGTAACATAAAATGTCTAGTTGTACCAATGCAGGCGGAAAGAGGAAATAAAGTGAAAAATCATATCTAAAAATATAGTTGACACATGACTAATTTGTTATATAATGGCAATGTAAACTAATTTAATAGAAAGAACTAGGGGAGTCCAATGAGTTGGGCTGAGAAACAAGAGCGATAAAGATTGTTGACCCTTTGGACCTGATCTGGCTCATACCAGCGTGGGGAAGTTTAAGAATGTTTCGTAATTTATACTTCTATCAATTAGCCGGGTCCAAACCATTATATTTGGTTCCCGGCTTTTTCATATGTGTATCTTATTCTTCCTATCTTTTATGGTCTAGATTCTGCCCTTTCTATTTAAAAAGGAGAGATATCAATGTCCACCCCATCATTAAACGAAAAAAACATTTCCATTATGTCAAGCTTTTCAGGTAGCAAGAAAGTGTACGTTCGAGGGTCAAGGCCTGATTTACAAGTACCAATGAGGGAAATTGAGTTAAGTCCCACAACAGGAACGGTCGGAGAAGAGGAAAATCCACCTGTACGTGTCTATGATACAAGCGGTCCCTATACGGATCATAACTTCAAAGTAGATATTACAAGAGGACTACCTTCTTTACGGAGCAAATGGATTCACGAACGTAATGACGTAGAAGAATATGATGGCCGAAAAGTGAAACCAGAAGATAACGGTTATGTAAAAGCAGATGATCCTCGTGCAAATGATTATGAATTTCCTGGGTTAAAGCGGAAGCCATTGCGAGCGAAACAAGGTCGAAATGTTACGCAGCTTCATTACGCGAAAAAAGGCATCATTACACCAGAAATGGAGTTTATTGCGATTAGAGAAAATCTTGATCCTGATTTTGTTCGTGAAGAAGTGGCAAAAGGAAGAGCGATTATTCCAGCCAACATTAATCATCCAGAAACCGAGCCAATGATTATCGGACGGAACTTTCACGTGAAAATAAATGCGAATATTGGCAATTCTGCGGTAACTTCTTCGATTGAAGAAGAAGTGGAAAAAATGACATGGGCCACTCGTTGGGGTGCAGATACGATGATGGACTTATCTACTGGGAAGAATATTCATACAACACGAGAGTGGATTATACGTAATTCGGCAGTTCCGGTCGGGACGGTTCCGCTTTACCAAGCGCTTGAGAAAGTAAAAGGAATTGCAGAAGATCTTACGTGGGAAGTTTACCGTGATACCTTAATTGAACAAGCCGAGCAAGGTGTAGATTATTTTACGATTCATGCAGGCGTCCTTCTTCGATATGTTCCATTAACAGCTAAGCGTTTAACGGGAATTGTATCACGAGGAGGATCGATTATGGCTCAGTGGTGTTTATATCACCATGAAGAGAACTTCCTCTATACTCATTTTGAAGAAATTTGCGAAATTATGAAAACATATGATATTGCTTTTTCGTTAGGAGACGGTCTACGTCCGGGATCGATTGCTGATGCGAATGATGAGGCCCAGTTTGCCGAATTAGAAACGCTTGGGGAATTAACAAAAATAGCCTGGGAACACGACGTACAAGTAATGGTAGAAGGACCAGGACACGTTCCTATGCACTTAATTAAAGAGAACATGGATAAGCAATTAGAAATGTGTCATGAAGCACCATTTTACACATTGGGCCCATTAACGACAGATATCGCTCCAGGTTATGATCACATTACTTCTGCCATTGGTGCTGCAATGATTGGTTGGTTTGGTACGGCTATGCTATGTTATGTCACACCGAAAGAGCATCTTGGATTGCCAAACCGTGAAGATGTTCGAGAAGGGGTTATAACGTATAAGATTGCTGCACATGCAGCGGATTTAGCGAAAGGGCACCCTGGTGCACGTGTTCGTGATGATGCTTTGTCAAAGGCTCGTTTTGAATTTCGTTGGAAAGATCAATTTAATTTGGCATTGGATCCAGAGCGAGCAGTGGAATATCATGATGAAACGTTGCCAGCTGAAGGAGCAAAGACAGCTCATTTCTGTTCCATGTGTGGTCCAAAGTTTTGCAGCATGAGAATTTCACATGATATCCGGCAGTATGCAAAGGAAAATAAATTAGAGACGAGCGAAGCAATTGAAAAAGGACTGCAAGAAAAAGCAGAACAGTTCAAACAAGCTGGTGGAAAGATTTATCAGTAGTAACGAAAAGGGGGATACGAGGTGCAAGTATCTGACATTCAAAAGAAAATTAATCAATTAAAAGAGGATCTTATATTCTGGGAAAACCACTTAAAAGAAATTCAGCGATATTGTGATCATTCTTTTGAAGGAGAGCATCTCTACAAAAAATGTTTGCACTGTGAGAAGATAGAAGCTTTATATTATTAAAAAAAAGTTTAAAACTACATTGATCTTCAAATTCCTAGTTATTAGACCTGCTATGTTTTCCATCGTAGCAGGTCTTTTTAGGATAATTTTTACATTCAAACGGCAGGAATCTGCTCTGATCTTGTCGAAAGATAGATGTAAAAGTAGGATAGACCTAGGTGAGGTGTTGTATGATAAACAAATTTGTAATGCCTGAAGTCATTTTTGGAAGCGGTTCCATAAATCAAGTAGGGGAATGTAGCATCCGCTTAGGTGCTAGAAAGGTGTTTATTGTCTGTGATCCAGGAATTGTAAATGAAGATTGGTTAGAAATGATCATTCGAAGTTGTAAGGAAGTAGATTTAGATTATGTGGTCTTTTCTAATTTGACAGTTAACCCGAAAGATTATGAAGTAGAAGAAGGACGGAGACTTTACCTTGACCACGAATGCGACTCTGTTATCGGATTAGGAGGGGGCAGTGCAATTGATGTAGCTAAAGCAATTGCCTTGTTGTCTACGAACAAAGGGAACATTCAATTGTATGAAGGAATAGATCAAATTCAAGCACCGTTGCCTCCGCAAGTAATGATTCCCACAACTGCTGGTTCAGGGTCTGAGGTGTCACAGTTCTCCATCATTATCGATTCTGTTCGAAAGAAAAAAATGACGATTGTTTCTAAATCACTCATTCCCGATATTGCCATTATTGACCCACAAACTCTTTCGTCAAAACCGCCATCATTAACAGCAGCAACTGGGTTAGATGTATTAACACATGCTATTGAAGCGTATGTCAGTGTAGCCGCAACACCTTTAACAGACGTTCAAGCTCAAAATGCCATTGCACTTGTTGCAAATCATTTGCGCCCTTCTGTTGCCTCAAAAGCAAATCTAGAAGCAAAGACAAAAATGGCGATGGCAAGTGTGCAAGCAGGCTTGGCTTTTTCTAATGCTATTCTAGGTGCTGTTCATGCGATGTCTCATGCTGTTGGTGGTAGATTTCCTTTCTCTCATGGAGATGTGAATGCTGTATTGTTACCTCATGTTATGGAGTTTAACTTACTGGCTTGTCCAAAAAAGTTTGCAACAATAGCTACCTTACTCGGGGAAGATAGCAGAGGGTTGTCGAACATAGAGGCCGCTAGGAAAGGGATTGAGCATATAAAAAAATTATCACTAGACATAGGAGCGCCTCAAAGTTTGTCTCAGATGGGATTAGATGAAGAGAATATAACCGAAATGAGCATCACCGCCCTAGAAGATGCTTGTATGATTACGAACCCACGAGATATTTCTCTTTCAGACGTGGAACGATTATTCCGACAGTCGCTTTAGGAGGAAGCATGAATAATAAACTAGAAATGATCGACTTATTAACAGGAGTGAAATCTTCAAAAAGAAGTTATTATACAGAGTTAAAGAAAACAGTTGTGGAACTTCAAAAGAAAAATATGCAGTTAGAAATTATTAATGAAGTGACAAAAAGCTTTAATATAGACACGTCAATGGATGAGATGCTTACGAGTATCTTAGATAAACTGACGCAAATGTTTCCGATCCACAGGTTATACGTTTCTATGGTTGATGAGAATGAGCTTATTTTAACGAATGTTTATCCGACTTGTTCACTTACTATGCAACCTCCATTGTGTTTTCCTCATGTACATTCATTATTTAGATCGGTTCTTGAGGATAAGGAACCTGTTTTTAAGAATTTGCTACATGAGGAGGAGGAGGACTTTTTTGAGAAGGGGACATTGAAGAAGGTCGGTGCGCAATCGATGTTTCTCTATCCTCTTATTTGCAAAGGAAAAGTAGAAGGTGTCTTTTGCCTTGAAAGTAAGGAAGAAATTATGCTTGAGGAAGCTGATTACGTATTCCTTCAACAACTTTCCGATCAACTTGCTGTTTGTATTGAGAACGTAGGACTTTATAATAAGGTGCTAAAGAGTAAAAAGGAATGGGAAGAAACATTCCGTTCGGTTCCTAGTATGATTTTTGTTGTTAATGCGGATGAAAAGGTTACGTTGTTTAACCATGCAGTTAGAGAATTTTTTAAGTTAGACGATGATACGATATACGAGCAATCGTTTCATCAATTGCTGAATATAGAGGGACAAGAAAATCCGCTAATGGAAACCTTTCAGACAAAACAAAATTCCGCTAAGCAACTAACGGTTCGCAACCGTATATGTGAACTTGAGTGTTATCCTTCAATCAATGCAAATAGTGAATTGACGGAAGTAATTGTTTATATGAATGATGTAACGGAAAAACGTCAAATTGAGGCACAATTAATTCAATCTGGTAAATTAGCTGCTATAGGTGAAATGGCAGCGGGCGTTGCGCATGAATTGAATAATCCACTTACGGCTGTACTAGGAAACGCTCAGTTATTGCTTCGAACGTCCAGCAAAGAAAAAAAGGAATATAAGCTTCTTGAGGATATTCATCAGTGCGGTATACGTTGCAAACATATTATTCGAAGTCTGCTTACTTTTTCGAGGCAAGATGAGTATGAATTTCAAAATTGTTCTATTAATAAAGTAGTAGAACAGGTGTTACATTTAATTCGCTATCAGATTGAACATCAGAATATTACTATTTTGCTTCAATTAGATCCGAATGTACCAAACATTAATGGTAGTTTACAACAGTTGGAACAAATCGCCATTAATTTATTAATCAATGCGAAACAAGCGCTTGAGGAAATAGACATTGAACAGAAAATGATTCAAATCAACACATATGAAGAGAATGGCCATGTTTGCCTTCGCATTACCGATAATGGTTCAGGTATAGAGGAAACTATGATGCAAGAGATTTTCAATCCCTTTTTCACAACGAAAAATGCCATTAAAGGATCAGGATTAGGACTTTCCGTAAGTTTAGGGATTGCGAGGTCGCATGGTGGAACCATTGAAGTAAAAAGTGAGAAAGGAAAGGGGAGTATGTTTACATTGTTTATCCCTAAAAAGGAAGAGGCCGATAGATGAATAGCAAGATACCAAAAATAATAATCATTGATGATGAAATCGAGGTTGGTAATTTTTTAGAGCATTTGCTCACTAATAAAGGTTATGACGTTTATGTAGGTCATAATGGAGCTCAGTGTCAGCAATTACTGGATACTAGAAGCTACCAGTTAGCCTTGCTTGATGTGAAATTGCCAGATACTAGTGGACTCTCTTTGTTGGCTAAAATTAAGTCGAGTCAACCTCAATGCAAAACCATTATCATGACAGGATATAGCACAGTGAAAACAGCAGTCGATGCAATAAAAATAGGGGCAAATGATTATATTGAAAAGCCATTTGATGATATTGATATTTTAGAACAACTTATTGATCAATTGCTATATGATACGGTAACGACTGAGCAGAGTTCTATGCGTGAGCTAGCTGAGCGGTCCGGGCTTGTTTTTGGAGAAAGTCACTCTATGATGCATGTCGTAACAATGGCCTATAAAATTGCGAATAAAAACGTGAATGTGCTAATAGAAGGAGAAACGGGTACGGGAAAAGAAGTTCTTTCGGAGTATATTCATTTAGCGAGTAAACGCAAAGAACAACCATTTGTTGCTGTTAATTGTGGTGCGATTTCAGAGGCATTGTTAGAGAGCGAACTTTTTGGTCATGTAAAAGGAGCATTTACTGGTGCCATTAAGGAAAAGAAAGGAATTTTTGAAATCGCTAGCAATGGAACGTTATTTTTAGACGAGGTAGCAGAAGCGTCGTTATCAACACAAGTAAAGCTGTTGCGAGTGTTAGAAACAGGCGAATATATGAAAGTGGGGGATGAAACAGTCCGTAAAACGAATACAAGAATCATTGCTGCTTCACACGTTAATCTAGCAAAAGCAGTAGAAGAAAAAAAGTTTCGAGAAGACTTATTATACCGGCTGGATGTTGTTAAGTTAACGATTCCCCCGTTACGAGAAAGGATAGAAGACATTCCTCTATTGCTTTCTTATTTATTGAATAAACAGTGTCCTACTTTAACATTCTCAGAGGAATCCAAGAGTTTGTTAGCGCATTATCATTGGCCAGGGAATATCCGGGAGTTAAGTAATGTTATAAAACGAGCAGTCGCCTTAGCAGATGAGGAAGTTGCCACCATTACACCGGAATTTTTACCGGATAAATTACAAA
Organism: Alkalihalobacillus sp. MEB130; assembly: GCF_032335535.1. NCBI lineage: Bacteria > Bacillati > Bacillota > Bacilli > Caryophanales > Bacillaceae > Alkalihalobacillus > Alkalihalobacillus sp. MEB130. Next base: position 98,593 of record NZ_JAOANA010000015.1, on the reverse strand, counting down.
AGCAAGACTGTATCGTTAAATCTGAAAACATGCAACCAGATAACTTGATGGAAGAAAGTTTTGAAGAGTACGTAAACAAGTGGACGAAACAACTCCTTGTACTGTGGAAAACAGAAAATGATGTGAATTTAGAGGTTGTTTTACAGCAAATAAAGGACCTCGAAACAGTTGTGGGAAAATCTTTTGTGAAGAAAGTACTGAAAGATACTATAGGAGATAGGAAGATAGCAGCTGAACGTTTGAATATAAGTATGAGAAAACTTCGTTATTTGCTTAATGAAAAAGGCAGCTAGGTGATTTCAATCTTTATCTTTTACTAGATGGCACAGAAAAGGAAAATACCTTATTCAGTGCCATCTCTTATTATTGAGAAGAATGATTTAATAGAGTTCGTTCCTCGGGTGTAAAAACTCTAGATCTTGTCAGAAATCGTTTTCCTTCTGGTCCTTCTAGTGAAAACATGCCTCCGCGCCCTTCAACAACGTCTATTATTAACTGAGTATGCTTCCAGTACTCATACTGGGCAGAACTAATATAGAACGGGCAGCCTGCTATTTCACCAAGAAGTGTATCGCTGTCACCAACGAGAAATTCATGATTGACATAACACATTGGTGAGCTTCCGTCACAACACCCACCTGATTGATGAAACATGAGTGGTCCATGTTTTTCTTTCAGTAATGAAATAAATTCAATCGCTTCGTTTGTTGCAGTTACCTTCTTTACCATACCGACCTCCTTTTATTAGACATGGATGTTTAAGAAAAGAGCGCTCCTAGGGCTTAAGAGAAGGTAGCGTCTAGATCATCGATTGAAAAAAGAAAAGAGCAAGTTGATGATTAATCAACAAGAGTGCGAACATGTGCGATGGCTCCGCACGCTGCGCGCCTAAAGGAGAAGAGCGCTCCTTTAGGCTTAAAAGAAGGCAGCGGCTGCGCTCATCGCTTCGATCTAAAGAAAAAAGGAAAGTCGTCTTTTTTCTTTAGATCTTAAAAAAAGCCTAGTGCGTCGGGGCTATAGCTGACGAGCATATTTTTCGTTTGTTGGTAATGTGAAAGCATCATTTTGTGATTTTCGCGCCCTACTCCGGATGCTTTGTAGCCGCCAAAGGCTGCATGTGCTGGGTAAGCATGATAGCAATTGGTCCAAACACGGCCGGCTTCGATGTTGCGTCCGAAGCGATAAGCGTTATTGATGTCTCGAGTCCACACGCCTGCTCCTAGACCGTAAAGAGTATCATTGGCGATTTGTAATGCTTCTTCTGGATTTTTGTACGTTGTGACAGATACAACTGGGCCGAAAATTTCTTCCTGGAAAATTCGCATTTTGTTGTTGCCTTTGAACACAGTTGGTTGAACGTAGTAACCGTTTTCGAATCCTTGTATTACATTTCTTTCACCACCTGTTAAACATTGAGCTCCTTCTTGTTTTCCAATATCTAGATAAGAAAGGATTTTCTCCAATTGTTCATTTGATGCTTGAGCTCCCATCATTGTCGATACATCTAATGGATTACCTGTTTTGATTTCTTTTACTCTAGCAAGGGCTCTTTCCATAAAATCGTCATAAATTGATTCTGGGATGAGAGCGCGAGAAGGGCATGTACACACTTCACCTTGATTTAAAGCAAAAAGAACGAATCCTTCAATCGCTTTATTTAAAAAGGCATCATCTTTTGCCATAACATCTTCAAAGAAAATATTAGGGGATTTTCCGCCGAGTTCTAGTGTTACAGGAATAATGTTCTGAGAAGCGTATTGCATAATGAGACGTCCTGTTGTCGTTTCTCCTGTGAAGGCAATTTTAGCAATTCTTGAGCTTGTTGCTAAAGGTTTTCCGGCTTCTACACCAAACCCGTTAACAACGTTGAGAACTCCTGGAGGAAGAAGGTCTTCAATTAATTCAAGCAATACCATTATAGAAGCCGGTGTTTGCTCAGCTGGTTTTAGTACAATGCAGTTTCCAGCTGCGAGAGCAGGTGCAACCTTCCAAACTGCCATTAATATAGGGAAGTTCCATGGAATAATTTGACCAACCACTCCTAGCGGCTCATGAAAATGATAAGCAACCGTATCATCATCAATTTGGCTAATCGTACCTTCTTGAGACCGAACGATACCTGCAAAATAGCGGAAGTGGTCAACTGCAAGTGGAATATCGGCATTTAATGTTTCGCGTACCGCTTTACCATTATCCCAGGTTTCTGCAACAGCTAGCATTTCAAGGTTTTCTTCGATTCGATCTGCAATTTTGTTAAGTATATTTGCACGTTCTGCAGCTGATGTTTTCCCCCATGCAGCTTTCGTACGATGTGCAGCATCAAGTGCAAGTTCTATGTCTTCCGAAGAAGAGCGTGCAACTTCACAAAATACTTCACCAGTAACAGGTGTGATATTCTCGAAATATTGCCCTTTAACAGGGGCTGTCCATTCTCCGTTAATAAAATTTTCGTACCGTTTCTTAAATTTCACCTTTGCATTCGCTGTTCCTGGTTGGCCATAAATCATCTACCAATTCCTCCTTATAAATAGGGGAGGCGAGCTCCCCTTCCAATATAAAAAAGCGCTTACAACAAAATCTATTCTTTTGTAACTCTATTTATTACATCGTTAATACAATTCGTCCATTAATTTGACCTTTTTCCATTTTCTCAAACACTTCATTAATGCTATCAAGAGGAGCTGTTTCAATGTTCGTTTTTACTTTTCCATCTGCAGCAAATTGAAGTGCTTCCTGCATATCCTTACGTGTACCAACGATCGAACCGCGAACGGTTACACCATTTAGGACTGTATTGAATATTGGAATTGGCAAATCATCATGTGGCAGCCCAACAACAACGAGGGTTCCACCACGTTTAACAGATTGATAAGCTTGCTCGAATGCTTTTTTCGTAACGGCAACACTAATAGCGGCTTGAACTCCACCAACTTGCTCTGAGATGGCTTCTGCTGGGTTAACACGTAGACCGTTAATGGTTTTGTCCGCTCCTAATTTAGTTGCTAATTCTAACTTTTCATCTTGTATGTCAACTGCAATAACTTTGAACCCCATTGCCTTTGCATATTGTAAGGCTACATGACCTAATCCACCAATTCCGTAAATTGCGACCCAATCACCAGGCTTAGCTTCAGAAACTTTTAAAGCTTTGTACGTTGTAACACCAGCGCATAAGATTGGAGCGATTTCAATAGGATCAACATGATCAGGAATTTTTGCAACATAGTTTGCTGGAGCTTTGCAATATTCAGCATAACCGCCATCGACTGAATATCCACCATTTTCTTGGTCAGGACAAAGAGTTTCTCTTCCTGTTAAACAATATTCACATTCTCCGCATGCTGAGAATAGCCAAGGAACTCCAACACGATCGCCGACTTTAATGGAAGTAACGCCTTCGCCGACTTGGGTAACGATGCCGACTCCTTCATGTCCTGGAATTAAAGGTAGTTTTGGTTTTACAGGCCAATCACCGTGGGCTGCATGGAGATCGGTATGACAAACCCCACACGCTTCCATTTTAACTAGCACTTCGCCACGCCCAATCTTCGGTATATCTACTTCTTTGATTTCGAGCTTTTGTTTATATTGATTTACAACAGCTGCTTTCATGTTCAAACCCCCTGTTTAATAGATTCATGAATAGAAATGCAAGTACTGTGCCAATAATGTAAACCTTTGCAGAAAGAGAAAATTGATTGGATTATTGAAATATTTGCCGATATTTTGAAAAAAAGTGCCAAAAGTTTGGCTCGTATAGCCTGAATTTTGCCTCGTTTTTTTACGTATAAGAGGGACAGGTGGGTTAGTCTACTACGTATATTCTATTAACAAACTATTTATCATCATGTAGACTATATCTAGTTAAGAGGGAACATGAGAGGGACTTCATTAAAAATGTTTCAAAGATTATTTGAGGGCAGATGCTTGCTCTTGTGATTGATCTCTCTTATGAATGTATGGACCAATCATAGAGTCAATCCATTTGTGCCGAAAGAATTAATTGCATTAAGAGCATTAGAAAATCGATATGAATTGAAACCTTTTGTTATGAGGTGTCGTTTTATTAGCAAAGTTCGAATAGACGGAGGGTACAAACGATGGAAGAACAATTAATCGAGCGGGCGAAAAAAGGCGATGATGACGCCTTCCAGCAATTAATTGAACAACATTTAAAAACGGTGGAGAAATTTGCTTTTCAAATTGGTGTTTCACCAACTCATATAGAAGATGTAACTCAAGAAGTTTTTTTAAAGGTATATCGTTTTATTCATAAACACAATCGGGGGAAATTTACTACTTGGCTTTATTCGATTACATTAAATGTCATTCGAGATTTCTACCGAAAAGAAAAACAAATGAAAAGAAAGACTGTTGAATTACAGAAATATGCTTCTTCGCAAACTTTTATAAATGATCACTTTGATGATGATGCATCGGAACTGCATCAAATGATTCATCGATTAGACGACAAATACAAAATTCCGATCGTCCTTCATTACTTTCACGGCCAAAACTATCAAGAGATTGCTAAGGTGTTAGGAGTTACAGAAGGGGCTATTAAGACGAGAATTTTGCGAGCGAAGCAAAAACTTAAAGCAGAGTATGAAAAAGTAGGTGAGCAACTATGAGTAGGAATAATTTTGAAGAATCAATGGAGCGTTTAAATAAATATTACAATGAGATGCCAACAAAATCCTCTTCAGCTAATATCATGGCAAATATTAAGAAAAAAAAGAAACGAAATTGGTCTTGGGCGAGATCTTACAAGCGCTGGCAAGTAGCTGCATTGGTCGTATTTACGTTAGGAATTGGGTATGTGTTAGGTGCTAGTCAACTTTCTGGTGAAAACGAATCAGCCATGCCTTTGGAATCAACAGCCGATGCTCCAATGGAAAGCATGAGTATAACAATGGCTGATGAAGAGCACGATCAAGAAGAGGCAATGGAGGAAAGTCGAATCCTTGAATCGTTTGGAAATGAAGATGAATTAAAAACGATTTCGATTGTAGATGAAGAAGGAATGGAAGACGAGAAAGTCGTAAATAAATTAGAAGTTGAAGGTTTTTCATTTACAACGTTTTATGACGCGAATTTTGAGATGGAACAAGTTTCAAATGAGCAAGGCCATTCTGTACAAATATATGCGAACTACGGAGACGGACGTGTGGAGCCTGTTTTATTTGAAGTGTATAAATTTACTGAATCATTAAATTATGACCAACAGGTTGCATCGTATAAAGCTATGATGAGTGATGCTGGGTATACGGAAGTGGAAACGTCCAATTATATGACAAGTTTTGATGTGCCAGGTCAAGTGGTGGAAGAATTTATGTTTCATCAAGATGGTGTGTATGTTCATGTAATCCCAGTTGAACATACAGATGGGTATTACTTTATGAGGGCAAGCTCTTATAGTATAGAGAATGTAGAAATGATTGAATTTAACGAAGGGTTTGGTCGAGAAGTAAGGATTATCTTTGAACAGTTTAACTGGATATATGAATAAGAGAGATGTGAATAACGGTTTTTAGTACAAGGTTGTCTTACGAGGATCTGTTCAAAGCGGACGCTATCTGTTTTGGTCAGAATCTTCATTTAAGACAACCTCTTCTTTTTTTAAAGTCATTTTTACTCGTAATAAATCTGATCAACCCCTTTACTTTGTTACTAATCGGAAATGTAGTAACATATAACTGAAATGAACTACATACGATACCGCTGAAGGGAGCTTGGTTGCATGCCACATTATAAATCAAGAAAAGATGTTCCTGAACAGGAAAAATGGAATTTAGCCGATATTTATGAAGACCAGTCTCAATGGGATCAGGATTGGCAGTCTGTGGAAGAGAGAACGAAAAAATTAAAAGCGTTTGATGGGAACATTAAAGATGCAGAGTCATTATATAACTACTTAGTTTTAAGTGAGGAAACAGGTTATACCTTTAAAAAAGTGTATGTGTTTGCGATGCTTCAAGTGGATTTGGATACGAGAGATTCCAAATCACAGTCTTTGCTTGACAGGGCTAAATCTCTTGGTGTGAAACTAAGTTCGGCTACGTCTTTTTTCATGCCATTTTTGTTAAGTCTAGAAGAGAGTACATTGAAAGGGTATATTAGTGAAATTGATGGTTTGAAATATTTTGAAGAAGATTTATTAGAATCGTATCGTTACAAAAAACATGTATTGTCAAAAGAAAAAGAAGAAGTTCTCTCAGATCTTGGAGAAGCTCTTTCTGCATCTAGCAATACGTTTGGAATGATTAACAATGCTGACATTAAATTTGGAACTGTCACGACAAAAGATGGAGAAAAAGTGGAACTGTCAAGAGGGATGTATTCAAAGTTAATTGAAGATGAAGATCGTGATGTTCGTCTTGAGGCATATAAAGCGTACTATGAACCATATGTACAGTTGAAAAATACAATTGCATCCACATTATCTTCCGCTATTAAAACAAATGTGACCTTGTCAAAGATGCGTGAATATCCATCAGCGCTTGAGAAGTCACTTTTCTCTGATATGGTGCCAAAAGAAGTGTATAACAATTTAATTGATGCAACAAAAGCTAATATTAAGCCGCTGCATCAATATGCAAAAATTAGAAAGGAAACACTGGGACTAGGTGAATTGCGTCAATATGATTTAAATGTTCCTTTAGTTAAAGATGTAAAAGAAGACATCCCTTTTGATGAAGCATATGAAACGATGCTAAAGAGTTTGGCTCCGCTTGGTGAAGAGTATGTAGACACGTTAAAGAGTTTTAAAGAAAAACGTTATTTTGATGTAAGGGAAACGCCGGGAAAAAGATCAGGTGCTTACAATTTAGGCCTTTATGGTGTTCATCCATTTGTTTTGTTAAACCATCAAGATGATTTAGATAGTTTGTTTACTCTTGTACATGAATGCGGGCACGCGATGCATTCTTGGTACTCATCCAATCATCAGCCACAAATTACAGCAGGCTACTCTATTTTTGTGGCAGAAGTAGCTTCTACAGTAAATGAAGTATTGCTAATCCGTTATCTTTTAAAAACAACAGAAGATGAAAAAATGAAAAAGCATCTGCTCAATCATTTCATAGACAGTTTTAGGGGAACATTGTTTACTCAAGTGATGTTTGCTGAATTTGAAAAAATCACTCACGAAAAGGCAGAAAACGGGGAGCCTTTGAATGCGGACGTTTTTAACGAAGTGTATGAAACGATCTTCAGAGAGTTTAACGGAGATGAAATAGTCTTTGATGAAGAAGTGAAATATGGATGGTCTCGAATTCCTCATTTTTATCGTCCGTTTTATGTGTACAAATACGCAACAGGCTATGCAGCAGCGATTCACATTGCTGATCAGCTTCTTGAAGGAAAGCCAGAAACGCTTGAAAAATATATAACGTTCTTAAAAAGTGGGAGCTCCGACTATCCGCTTGAGTTATTAAAGGCGACAGGTGTGGATTTAACAAGAGCGGAACCGATTAAAAATGCGTTAGCGATTTTCGGAGAATTAGTTGACGAATTTTCAAAATTATAGTGTGTCGCTTAACGTACGTGTGTGAGGAGGTATAACCCTCTTCACACACTTTTTTGTTTTGATCGATTTCCCATGTATGAATTTGTCAATCAATCGCATCTTAAAAGAAGAAAGCGTAGCGAAGTTGACGAGGTTACTGTCTCACTTCTAACTGTCGCAACTTTTCGTACGTTAGAATTATGAAGGATGTGTGATGGCTATTGGCTGAGAAAAAAGGGAAAGGGTTAGTCATTTTAGCAATCGGATCAATCCCACTAATTATGACGTTGGGGAATTCGATGCTCATACCGATTCTTCCAAGGATGGAAACCGAATTAGGAATTAGCGCATTTCAAGCTAGTTTAACGATAACCGTTTTCTCGATTACTGCGGCTATTTCCATTCCCATTCTTGGGTATATGTCTGACCGCTTTTCGAGGAAATCAATAATTGTGCCAGCGTTAATTCTATATGGTATTGGTGGATTGTTAGCGGGTGTTGCTGCAGCGTGGTTTAACGGGGCCTATTTATGGATTATGGTTGGTCGTGCTTTGCAAGGAATTGGAGCCGCCGGAACAGCGCCAATTGCTATGGCTTTAACAGGAGATTTATTTAAAGGTGGAGAGCAAAGTAAGGTACTTGGGATTGTCGAAGCCTCTAATGGATTTGGAAAGGTTCTTTCTCCTATTGTAGGGTCATTATTAGCTTTATTAGTGTGGTATGGACCATTTTGGGGATTTCCTGTATTTGTGTTAATTTCTGTCTTGTTAACAGCGTTCTTTGTGAAAGAAAAAAAGAAAAAGAAAGAAGCACCACCATTAGGAAAATATGTAAAAGGCTTATTCTCTGTTTTTAAGCATGAAGGTAGATGGTTATTTACAGCTTATTTAGCAGGTGCAACGTGTTTGTTTACACTTTTTGGAATTTTGTTTTATTTATCCGATACGCTCGAAACACAATATAACATTGATGGTGTGTTAAAAGGCGCTATTTTGGCGATTCCGCTTTTATTTATGATGATGACTTCTCTTACAACAGGAAGTAAAATTGGAAAAGATATAAAACGCATGAAAAAAGTGATCATTATCGGATTTTTACTCATGACGATTTCTTTTGCAACGTTAGTTTTCTTTACAAGGCTAGTCCCTTTCATTGGCATATTAGCTATATCAAGTATTGGAACTGGACTCGTTTTACCTTGTTTAAATAGTCTTATAACTGGATCAGTTGGGGCAGAGAGAAGAGGGTTTGTTACGTCTCTTTATGGATCAGTTAGGTTTCTGGGGGTGGCAGCTGGCCCACCTATATTTGAAGCACTGATGAATTGGTCACGAACAGGGATGTTTTTATCAACAGCAGGATTAACTCTTCTTGTCGGACTTTTATGTTTGTTGCTTATACACGTGAAAAACCAAAAGGAGACAAGTGAAGATCAGGAAACAACTACATTATTTAAAAAACTTCAACTAACGACTGAATAATAATGAGGAGGATTCACCTTGCAAATTTATTTTTCACCCGAATTTTTAAAAGAAGATGCTCAAGTGCTAAATGTCGTAACGGACGACAATAAACCTGTAGGTTATATGGCCTTTTTAATGGAAGAAGAAAAAAAGAAAATGTATGTATATGGTCAACTACAGGAAGAAGGAGTGTACGAGGATTTTAAAGATTTAGTGACACCATACTTAGACGGGTTAAAAAAGTTAAAACCGGAATTAGAAGTATATTCATACTTATCGGTAGGTGGAAAGAAAGTAGAACTGGGGGAGGAAGGCAAAAAAGAAGAATAGAGTGAGTGTACACACACTCTATTGAAATTAGGTGAATATCATATCCTAGCTTACGAAAGGAGGCTAGGATATGGATTTTTTTTGGCAGGTTTTTGAACTGCATCATGTATTTGTCCTAATAATTGGATTGGTATTAGGAATGGTTGTAGGAGCACTGCCAGGACTTACACCGACGATGGGTGTAGCTCTTATGATCCCATTTACCTTTTCATTGGGGCCGACGGAAGGGTTAATTTTACTTGGTGGAATTTACTGTGGTAGTGTGTTTGGTGGGTCGATTCCAGCCATTTTATTTAATGTACCTGGGGCACCAGCAAATGTTGCGACAACGTTTGACGGGTACCCAATGACAAAGCAAGGGAAATCTAGAAAGGCGTTAGAATTAGCAACAATTTCCTCTGTCATAGGCGGATTGTTCGGAATGTTTTTGTTGTTGTTTTTCGCGCCTGTTTTCGCAGACTTTTCTTTGCGGTTTGGTCCGACGGAAAGCTTTTGGATTGCTATTTTTGGAATTACGGTCATTGCAGCAATCTCGGATGGTTCGGTCATTAAAAACCTAATTGGAGGTTGTATCGGAATAGCCATCTCATTTATTGGCATTAGTACAATAACCGGAACAGCGCGCTTTACGTTTGGCATGGACAGTTTAGTCGGAGGGCTCCATATGGTAGCCGTATTAATTGGGTTGTTTGCTTTTCCACAAGCGTTACGTTTAATTGAGGAATTTGGCAAAAAGAATCGATCTACCCATCTATCAAGAGACAATCAATCGAAATCAACGATTCGTGAGTCGTTCAAAGATGTGATGAAGAAGCCGAAATACGTTACGTTAGGAAGTGGCCTTGGTGCTTTTATCGGGATGATTCCAGGAGCGGGCGGGAACATTGCCAGTTTACTAGCTTATAATGAGGCAAAACGATTTTCAAAAAAGAAAGATCAGTTTGGAAAAGGAGACAAAAACGGAATCATTGCGTCGGAAAGTGCAAATAACGCAATGGTCGGTGGCTCACTCATTCCATTGCTTACACTTGGAATTCCAGGTTCTCCAACAGCAGCTATTTTCTTAGGTGGGTTGCTTATTCACGGAATTTGGCCAGGGAACAACTTATTTGTGGACCATGCTGAAGTCGCTTATACTTTTCTTTATAGCATGATAGCTGCACAGCTATTGCTACTCATAATCGGGCTTGTGCTCATCAAATATATGACGAAACTAACGGCGATACCTTCTTACTTTATGGCACCTATCATTTTATCTTTTTCCATCATTGGCGCCTATACCACTCAAAACAATTTGTTTGACATTTATACGGTTGTTATTATTGGAATGGCGATGTTTGTCATACAAAAGTATGGATTTGCTCCAGCCCCGATTGCGTTAGGTTTTATTTTAGGACCGATAGCAGAACGCGGATTGTTACAAGGTATGCAAGTCGGTGGAGCAAGAGGTTCTGCTTCTGCTTATTTTTTTACAGGAACATGGAATATCATTTTATATAGTTTAGTCATTCTAACGATTGTTATTGCCGTGCAGCAAGCGTTTCGGAATCGGGAAAAGGGAAAGATCGAGCATGCGAAGGGTACTCACTTGTCACTTCAAGCATTATGGTCAAGACGAGCGTGGACTTGGCTCTTGATGGGAGGAGCAACTCTTTGTTCCATCTACTTTATTTCGCAAATGCCACTTGATCTAAAACTATTTCCGTTGCTTACTAGCATACTTCTCTTAATCTTAATTGTGATTGAATTTGGAAAGGTCGTCTTTTCGAAGCCTTATAAAAAAGAAGATAACAAACAGGTTATATCGTTATCGCTTTATTGGCTCATTTTTATCGTTTGTGCAGTTAGTTTGTTAACGAATGTAATCGGGTTCTACTTTCAAGTGTTACTATTGATGCTGATCATCCCGTTATTTGTTTACTTTAAGTTTAAAGAACGGACACTATCGATAATGAAGGTTATGGTGGTAGCTGTCACATTCACAGCTATTTTATACGTTGTTTTTTCCTTGTTACTTAACGTAAACATTTAATAAGAAAAGCGGGTGTGCCAAAGGTTTGATTCCACCTTTGGCACACCCGCCTTTTTTGAAATTGAGTTATTCGATTACTCCAATTGACTTTAATAAGTTTTCGTATGTTGCTGTTCGAACTTCCATATCAGCGATTACTTCCTCACGGTTCATAACAAGCATATCAGCTCCTGCCTGTTCCATTTCAGCGAGAAAGTCTTCATCCTCGAGAATGTTTAAGAAGGCCTCTTCTAGTTTCTCAATCACTTCAATAGGAGTATCTTTTCTCGCTGCAATTCCTCTGTCGGTACTCATTACAACTTCAGGATAGCCTAATTCTGCAAAAGTTGGGATATTAGGTGAAAAAGGGTGGCGCTCCTCTGTTGCGATTGCCAAAGGTAGAACTTCATCACCTAACCGGTAAATATCTGATAAGTTTCCTGCTACAACATCGGTATGACCACCAAGAACCGAAGCGATGGCATCTGCAGCTCCTTGAAAAGGAACATCTTCAAGGTCAATATTCGCTGAATCCTCTAGTAAAAGGGTAGCCAAATGCTGCCCGACATACAAACCAGCATTTCCGACAGTAATGGATCCTGGTTCCGCCTGAGCTGCGCTAACAAGTTCTTCTAAACTTGTAATGTCGCTATCACTTTTAACCGCAAATACAGTCGGATCGCCTCCCCAATTCACAAGTGGTTCAAATGTATCTACTTCAAAACTTGTTTGATTAACTAAAGGCTGCGTTATGATATGGGGGAGGTTATAAGCTGCTAACGTATATCCATCTGGATTAACAGAAGAAAAGGAATTCCAGCCGACTTGTCCGCCGCCTCCTGGCTTATTGACGATAATAAGTTCCTGTCCGAGGTACTTGCTAGCATACTTCGAGATAATTCTTGCTTGTGTATCCGTTGCCGCTCCCGGTGAGAAGGCAACAATTAATTCAATACTCTTACTTGGAAATTCATCGACTGGCTCGGAACTATTTGAACAACTAGCCAACAGAAAAATGAGGAAACAACCAAATAAGACAACCAAACTGTTTCTCACGCTACACACTTCCTTCCTATTCATCTCCTACATAGGAAGGATATGCAAAAAAAAGAAAAAGGAATGTTGTCTTTTGGAAAAATGCAACCTCCTTTTACTTTTTTAACCGATTATTTTTCTTTTTTCTAAAGCCTAAAAGAGGTTGTTCAATAATGAAGATTGATTTTAGTCGAAAGACAATATCGACCATCTTAGTTGACAACCATTGGGAAATAAGGGCTTGAACAACAATGGGCCATGCGATAATAGACCCTGTTACAATGAAAATCGAACCATTTAATAAAAACAACGGTTTTCCTGGAGCGATCTCTTTAACTTTGGCAATGATTAAGGCAATTACACCCATTCCTCCATTAGACACTCCTTGACGTAAAAGTAGGCCTACTCCAATTCCTAAAATAATTGAGCCTATAACTAAATCAACCCACACATTGTTATAAGGCCTGTACCAATCGAAACTAAATAAATGCACACTTAAAGAAGTAATAGTAATGCCATACATAGTTCCAATGGCGCTTGCATTTCCAAGCCAATAAATGGCTGCAACTAACATGGAGAAGTTAACGAGCCAAAGAGCAAAGCTTAACGGAATATTAATCCAATAATTGAGTAAAACTGCAAGACCTCCTGCTCCGCCTGAGGGGATAGAATGAGGAAAGAGAAAGAGGGCCATACCTATTCCTTGAATAAGACCGCCACAAGTAATCAAAAAATATGATCGAAATGAATGTACCATTTTAGCTCCTGTAAATGTATTTAGCTAGCATGTCATTTATGTCCTTACTAGTGTATTTGTAAATATTTAATTTATGTCAGCTTGTTCATTTTTTGAGTTGGTTTTATCGCCTAAGAAAAATATGAAAATTTGTTAAGAGCCCAAACGAAAATAGAAAACTAACATAGGATGACATTGTAAGTTAACAAAAAGAATTAAGGAGATGATTTTACATGACACACGCAGCAACTCCAGCAGCAGGATACGGTGGCGGTTTCGCGTTATTAGTAGTACTATTCATTTTGTTAGTAATTATCGGAGCTAGCTGGGCAGGCGGCTACGGCTACTAAAATTTAATGAAAAAAGCTGATTCCGAATATTGGAATCAGCTTTTCTTCTGTTGAGATTGAAAAATTTGATTCTCTTGTCGTATATTTTCATACCTTCTCATAGACTGTACAAGCGGTTGGGTTGTCCGACTAATTGATTTCTATCGTGGAGGATGGTTCTTATGAGTGTGTTTTTTGGATACATATTATTAGGATTAAGCTTGGCAGCACCCATTGGGCCAGTCAATGCTGCTCAATTAGACCGAGGAATAAAAAGTGGCTTTTTTCATGCATGGTTAGTTGGGTTAGGAGCGACCGTTGCAGACGCTTTTTATATGCTTCTCGTTTTTGTAGGAGTCGTTCAATTTATTGAAGTTCCGATTATTCAAACGTTTTTATGGATTTTTGGTTTTTTTGTTTTAGTGTATACGGGAATTGAAAGTATTACGAGTGCAGGAAGAATTTCTTCATATCAGTCAAGAAGTTCTAAAGATTCACGAATGAGATCGTTTTTCTCTGGATTTTTCATGTCTCTTTTTAATCCGTTAACCATCCTTTTCTGGTTAGGGATTTTTGGATCTATTTTAGCTAAAACTGTAACAACTTATGGAACAAGTCAAGTTATTCTTTATAGTGCTGCCATTTTTATTGGAATTACGGTATGGGATATTACAATGGCAGCACTTGCAAGTACACTAAGAAAATTTTTAACCAATCGCCTATTAACCGTGATTTCGATCGTATCAGGTTTTTCCCTTATTGGATTTGGTGTCTATTTCGGAATTCAAGCATTTCTTATTCTAACTTCGTAAATAAAGAAGGACTAGGAGGTTTGTCGTCTTTGTTCTTTTTCCAGAAGTGTCGCATAATTAATGTAACAATCGCAACGACTACTATAAAAGCGAGACTTATATAAAAGCCAGGTCGACTTGTTTGGTGAAACAATGTACCAATGACAGCCAAAAGGACAAAGGCGAAACCGAGAAATTGTTTCACTTTGTCTTTGGTTGTTAGTTCTAATAAGCGACCATACGATCCTAAAATAAAAATCCAATTATACAAGAGCATAATTCCGGCTGCCGTTGTTACGTACTCATACAGGCGGCCTGGGATTACTATCGCCAATATAATGGAGACGACCATCCCTGCTGTGGTCAGTCCAATTGCTGGTAATGCAATGTTCTTACCAACTCTCTTTGAAAAAACGGGTGGAGCGTCTTTGTCTTCTGCCAATGTTACCAAAATTCGTATTACAGCAAATAAAGAAGCGACCATGGTTGAGAAGCCAGCGATTATGAAAACAGCATTAAAAAAATGGTTCACATACGGAATGTTAAACGCATTAAGTGCTGTAACAAAAGGGCTTTGTTCTGTCGTAAAGTTGTTCCACGAAACCATAAGTAAAGCTAGGCCAACAGAGGCGATATAAATAATAGCAAGGACCGTGAGCATCACTTTCCCAGACTTCGGTGCTTCTTTCATATTTTTTAAACGGATTGCAATAAGACCCATAATTTCAATACCTGCAAATCCGTAAAAACCATAGATAAATGCAGGAAGTAATCCTGTAATACCATTCGGTAAGAATGTGTCATACGTTCGCGGCAAGGCAACAGCTTCTCCACCTTGTCCAAACACACCGACTAGTGCTAAAATGGCTAAAATGATAAACATAAGAATAGCCGCGACTTTTAAGACTGCTAATAAATTCTCCACTCTATCAAAACTCTTGGTCCCAATTAAAATGACTAAAATGCCAAGAGCAGCATATATGCATGCAAATACCCACAACGGTACATTAGGAAACCAAAATCTTGTGAAAATCGAGAGGGCTGTCATTTGACTTCCCATTATGAGCATTTCTGATATCCAATATACCCATCCACTACTAAAACCTGCCCAGCGTCCGTACGCATTTTTGGCATAAGAGCGAAATGACCCTTTTTGTGGATCGGCCATGGTCATTTTGGCTAACGCTTCATACACAAAATATGTTCCAACAGCAGCTAAAGCAAACGCAAACAAAACAGAAGGCCCTGCCATATCAATAGCTATACTCGAGCCTAGAAAAAAGCCTGTTCCAATCGTCCCAGCGATACCAAGTAAGGATAATTCCCACCATCTTAATGGTTTTTCAGCTTGTTCACCAGCTTTTGTCTTCAAAATTATCACTCCTCATTTCGAAGTTATTGTTCGAAAAAAAGGCATTGTTTATGTAATGAAACAATCACAATATCTGGAATAATGCAGAGTTGTTTGATTTGGAAATGGAGGATCAAAGATATATGATGGGGACAAGAAAGATAGGATAGGGCAGGGAAAAATATGGATACAATTACGCATACTTTATTTGGATTAACAACATATGGAGCAATCAATAAAGATACGATGGATAAACAGACAAAAAAAGCCCTGCTTTTTTCCGCTATTGTCGGGAGTCAAATTCCTGATATTGACGTGGTCGCTAATATGACGGAGACGGGGAGAATCATGGAACAAATGTGGCACAGGGGCCTAACTCATTCTTTTTTTCTAGCTCCATTTTGGGCTGCTTTGATTTATGGTGTCGCTTATTTGATTTGGAAGAGAAAGGATAGCATTATTTTCTATTTAGCTTTAGTGAATGTGTTCATACATAATAGTACAGATTCTTTGAATGCATGGGGAACAGGTGTGTTTGAACCAATTTCACAAGAAAGAGTCACATTTGGGGTCCTTTCGATTGTTGATTTTCTCATTTGGGGAATTATTTTATTTGGTTTTCTTATAAGTAGGTGGAAAAAGCATCTCACACGGTATAAAGTATGGCGATACGTATGGATTGCAATTCTTCTTCATATTTCTGTTCAATGTATACAAGGGTTTCTAATTTATAGTGAGGCGAAAGAAGAGTATGAAGAAGTGGCTCTATCGGCAAGTTTTATCCCCGGTCATTTTACTGTCATTGGAAAAAATAATCATTTAGTTACTCTTTCGAATGCAACGGTTTGGGGTGGGCGACATAGGTATGAAACACTTGTTTCGAATGAAGATGCTGATTTAGAGCCACTTTTTCAATTGAACCCTAAAGCGGAAGTGTTAATGGAATGGTCTCCGTTCGTTGTCATTGTAAAAGACCATGAGAAATTAGGGGTGTTTGATCCACGCTTTTACCGAAATGGTTCTTCTTTTTTGTTTGAATATATTAAAAATGAACGATAATAGAGTGACGGTCTGGTCACTCTTTCTTTGTTTGAAATGAAGAATTATCATCACGTTCACGAGCATACCGCACAATGAGTGACATTAATTCTGCCTTTGAAATGAAGTCCCCAAATTCCTGAGAATATTTGTGTTGCAATTTTTCGAGGTACCCAATCGACTTTTTGTTTAAGCGAGAAAATTGTTTTTCTGATAAATCCATCTGTACTAACTATCTCCCTTCTAATGTCAACCTATATATTGTATGCAAACACTTGAGAAATATTTCCTTACATTACATCATAATATGAAAAATGTGAAAAATGCTGAGTAGAAAAGAGTATAGTTAAAGATTGATTCATCATCAAGCTGGTCTGTTTTCATAACTATCATACAAACCAGCTTGTGATTAGTCTGAATGAACGACTATTTGATACACGTGATAGTTTAGTGATTGGACTGCGGGAGTATAACCGTCTCACCTATTTTCAAGATGTTTATCTTGTTCTCAGATAGCTTTCTGCGATTCCATTCTGCTCGCAGGCGATCTAATGCTTCTGGCCCTGTGTCCATAGAAAGTCGATATGTTCCATAATGCATTGGTACAAATGATTCGGCGGCGACATCTACGAAAGCTTGTATAGCCTGTTCCGGATTCATATGTTGAAGTCCTGACATCCATTCAGGTTCGTAGTCTCCAATTGGAGCAAAAATCGTATCAATAGAAAAGCGGGTTCCTATCTCTTGAAACCCTCTAAAATACCCTGTATCTCCGACAAAGTAAAAGGTATGATCAGTCGAAAGAAATACCCAACCACCCCAATGAGCTCTGTTTTTATCTAAGAGGTTGCGCCTACTCCAATGCTGTGCAGGAACAAAATGAATGGATAAATCTTCATGTGTAAAGTGATCCCACCAATTTGCTTCGATTATAGATGCGAAGCCTTTTTGTTTAAATAATCTTTTTAACCCATACGGTACATAAATGTGTGGATTTCCTTTTAGTTTTCTTAAACTTTGAAATTCAAGATGGTCAAAATGTGCATGCGAAATTAAGACGATGTCGATTGGTGGTAAGTCCTTGAGGAAAATACCAGGAGGGACTAATCGTTTCTCCAACCCCATTCGATTAGAGAATACTGGATCAGTTAAGATATTGAGTCCTGACATTTGGATTAAAAAAGTAGAATGTCCAATCCACGTATAGGTTATCTGTGTGCGGTTTTCTTTTAAATAGTCGATTTGCAGGTGATTTGAAACAGGAATTTTTTTTGTTAAGTCTTTCCCTTGATTTCGGATGCGAAAGTAATGAAATAATTTCTTCACTGTCACTTTATTCTTATCAATATTATCCAAATTACGAAAGATTGCCATAGGTCTCACTCCTTGTGTAAAAGCGGGCATACAAAAGGAAGGTGTAGCTATTTTGCTACACCCGTTTATTCGTGATGATCTCCTTCTCTTAAAACAGGGAGAGTACAGCAGCGGAATGAGCCACCAGATTTAATAATTTCCGTGATATCGACTTCAATCACTTCAAACCCACGTGCACGTAATTGCTCGTTGACTTTTGTATTAACTGGTAAGCTAAACACTCTTTTATTTCCGATAGAAAGAACATTTGTCCCTAAAGTAAATTGTTCCTCTTCTGATACTTCAATTAATTCAAATCTAGAGGAAAGAAAATCGATTTCCTTTTGTTTTAGGGCATCAGGATAAATAAGGGCTTCAGCAGGAGACACAATATTAAACACACAATCTAAATGTAAATACTTTTCCGTAAAAGGAACAGTCACGATCTCATAGTGAGGAAGAATGCTTTGCAAATGATCGATTGCATTTTGATTGGTTCTATTGCTTAAACCAACGTAAATCGATTCACCGTCAACAATGACGTCTCCACCTTCAATCATGTCACCAATTAAATTAAAATAAGACATTCGTTCTTGTTTAATCCAGCCTCGTAACACTTCTTCTTCACCTTGTCTTATTTTGTGAGCCATTTCAGCGACGAACAGAATATGTCCAAACGTAAATCCAATGTCCCTTGTGAATACTTGCTCCGGAAACATTTTTAGTGCGGGCAAAAGAACGACATCGACACCATGTTCTTCTAACGTTTTAACAAATTTTTTATGCTGAGCCATTGCTAGTTCGATATGAATGCCTTCATCTTTAAATTTCTTTTGGGTTTCGTTAATAACATCGCGAATGGTCATATACTCTGGTTTGCATAAAACGACTTGTTTTAGAACGTCATACTCACTTCTAGCAAAAGGTTTTCGTTGTTGCTTAGAAAATATTGACATATAGGTTCCCCCAATTTTTAAGCGTGTTAAATCACAGTTTAGTATCCCCACTGTTGCTAAAATCATGACCGTGTTTTGTTTGTACATGTTTAAAGTAAGTGGTTTCGATCATAATGAAACTAGAGGGTTCATTTTCAGGATTGTAAGGAGGAACATGTTGGAACAGTTCAATGAATTTACGGAAACTCAGCACACATGGTTACTTCTAATCGGTATTGTCATCGTCGTGTTATTTCTCCTTTCCTTACTTAAAACATTGTTTACATTTGCGATTATTTTACTCGTAATAAGCATTGGGGCAAGTCTGTTATTCGATTTATCGCCAAAAGAATTAGTAGAAACTGGGACAACCTCTGTCAAAAAAGGATCGGAATTTGTCCAAGAAACGATGATTCCATTGCTTTCTGAAGGGTATTTAGGAGAACTTTTTCACGAACCTCCGTCATTCGATGAGTTACTTGAACAATTTAATTCGGATGGTGAGGGCGTTCGTGAGACAATTGCAGAAATGCTTGAAGATGATAAATAATTCATGTGTTAAAAGTAGGGTTGCTTATAAAAGGAATGGTGTCGTTCAGTACGCTGGTTGAGAGGAGGTATTCAGCTTCTCTGAAAGTCTTAAGAAGATGTAGCGATTCGGTTCATTATGTATGGGTATTCTAAAGGTAAAATCACACCTTTTAGGATATCCTTTTTCGTTTACGGACATCGTGCTCTATAGTAAGATAAATATTTAAAACAAAAGAACAAGGAGAAACTATAAATATATGAAACTGAAACTAGTCTCATGGAATGTAAATGGCATACGGGCTTGCGTCACGAAAGGATTTTTGGATTTTTTTCATGCAGTGAATGCTGACATTTTTTGTTTGCAAGAAACGAAATGCCAGGCAGACCAAATTACGTTGCAACTCGACGGGTACTATCAATATTGGAATTCGGCAGAAAGAAAAGGGTATTCGGGTACAGCGATTTTTTCAAAAGTCAAACCGCTTTCTGTTCATTTTGGATTACATGAACACTTTGAAGAAAAAGAAGGGAGAGTCATCACATTAGAATTTGAAGATTTCTATATAGTCAATGTGTATACTCCTAATTCAAAAAGGGATCTTTCTCGTCTTCCTTATCGTCTTGATTGGGAGAAGCAAATTCGCCTTTATTTACAAACGCTAGAAGAGAAGAAACCTGTTATTTTGTGTGGAGATTTAAATGTAGCTCATCAAGAGGTCGATTTAAAAAATCCGAGAACCAATCAAAAAAATTCAGGATTCACAGTCGAAGAACGAGGAGAAATGTCGGCACTGTTACAAGCTGGATTTGTTGACTCTTTCCGTTTTAAATATCCAGACAAAACCGAGTCGTACACATGGTGGTCCTATATGAATAAAGTACGTGAGCGAAACATTGGGTGGAGAATTGATTATTTCCTTGTGTCCAATCAATTAAAGGAAAAGATAGTGGAATCAACGATCCATCATACTGTTTTTGGGAGTGATCATTGTCCGATTGGTCTGGAGCTTAACATGTAAGTAAAATGGAAAAAAGGGTGTCCCATAAAATAAAACATAGGGACACCCTTTTCATTTAAACAGATGCTTTGGCAAGGACAAATTTTTCGATTACTTTTGCGACACCATCGTTCATATTCGTGTCCGTAACATAGTCCGCAATTTCTTTAATGTCATCAGGTGCATTTCCCATTGCTACTCCGAGCCCAGCAAATTCAATCATTGCTTGATCATTATAGCTATCACCCATTGCAATGACTTCTTCTTGTTTAATGCCGAGAGTCTTAATAAGAGAGTCCAAGCTAGAGCCTTTTGTTACACCTTCTTCCAAAAATTCTAAAAAGTATGGCTTGGAACGCATAATACTTAATGATCCAGAAAATTCTTCTTTCAGCTTTTGTTCTACTTTTACTAGTTTTTCTGGGTCTTCACACATCAAAATTTTCACAACAGGTTCGGCGACTGTTTCTATAAAGCTCGAAACGGTTCGAACAGGTAATCCAGTAATTTCACCTTCTCTGTGTGTAAATGGATTCTCTGTTTCGGTTACAATTTCGTCTCCAATGTATGTATGAATAAAAACGCCTTCGTTTTTACTTAATTCATATAAGCGATGAGCTATCTCCGGAGAAAGTGTACTACTAAAAGATTCTTCTCTTGTTTGGCAATTAATGATTTTTGCTCCATTAAAAGAAAGAAGATAGCTTCCGAATTCTTTCAATTGTAAATCATCGGCAACATCGTTCATTCCGTAAGTGGGACGTCCAGAAGCTAGCACCACTTTTACCCCTTGTTTTTGTGCATTCATTAGGGCTTGTTTGGTTCGCTCAGAAATGGTGTGGTCATCACGAAGCAATGTGTCATCTAAGTCTAGAACAATCATTTTGTATGTCATGTGTGGCTTCCTTTCTTTAGTAAGAGGATATAAAGTAACTATAAATGAAAAGAAAGAAAGAGACTAGTCTATTTCGAACATTCGCTTAATGTAAACGTTTTATATTCAAGCTAGAGGTTGTCAGTGGATGAAGGGACATGTAAGCTAATTTCTATAGGAACTAGTAAATGTCGAGTTAGTTAAGATGAACTCATGTGTTTTCATTTAAAAAAGGAGTTGCACGATCCTACTCGCCGCTTCTTATCAAGCAAGGTTGCAGGTATTCGTACAAGCTCCCACTGTCGGTAACAAGGCTACGATATGTTGAATGTCTCATGACCCATGACTGAGTCCTTCATTATTGAAATCGAGTAAAAATTACATCGAACTACGTTCTAAAGCGTTATCCCAGTTTGGGAAATAATGCAAAGCACTTCTCATTAACTCAGGATGAGATTTCTTTACTTTTTTCTTGTTAAGGCTCTCACCAGCTGCACTTAGTTGTTGAATTTCAGAAAGAACTTGTTCTGCACTCATATTTACTTCCATATCGTAACCTCCTAAATAGATTTATTACAATATTCACCTTATAATTAAAATTTATACATTTGTTTATTTTGCTTCTTTACATATAACGACAAAATTGGTTATGTATGTAAGAACTTACTATTTACATGAACTGGAGGAGTAATGATGAAAAAAGGAATCGTGCTTTCATTAAATACGGGACGAACGAAGAATCTCGCAGAAACAAGAGAAAAGGAAGTATTGTCTGCTATTAACAAACAATCTGTTGGGGATGAAGTCTTATTTTTATCATCTACTCACATTGGAGGAGATGAACAAGCTGATTTAATTAATCATGGAGGGGAAGATAAAGCCGTTTGTGTTTATCCGCATGAGCATTATTCGTATTGGAACGAAAAGCTCGGACTGGATCTCCCGTTTGGTGCATTTGGCGAAAACATTACGATTGAAGGTATAGCAGAAGCTGATGCTTTTATCGGAGATACATTTCAATGGGGAGAAGCTGTTGTTCAAGTTAGTCAACCAAGAAGGCCTTGTTTTAAGGTAGCGAAGCGACACGGAATTAAGAAATTTCCATTGTTTATACAAGAGACTGGATATTCAGGCTATTATTTACGTGTGCTACAAGAAGGAAATGTTTCTGCTTGTGATTCGCTTTTATTATTAGAGCGCCGTACAGATGTGAGCGTTGAATCTGTAAATAAAATTACATATCAGGATAAACATAATCCATTAGCAATTCAAATGCTACTTCAACTACCGCAATTATCAAAGGCATGGAAAGAGTCCCTTTAAACTTGAAGTTACTTTTCAATAAAAAGAAAATGTAAGGGTTTCTCTTACATTTTCTTTAAATTATTATTAATTTCAAGTACCGTAATAAAGAGAGAAGTTGAATACTTGTAACAGAAGTACTTTTTGTTACACCTATAATTATTAGACAGTGTTCCTTTCTATTAGCGAAACCCCCATCTCTTTATAGGTAATCTCATCTTGAATGGATTGGATAAAAAGGTGCTTGCCCATCTCCACTAAAGGGATTTCCATTGTTGTAATGCCCATGACCTTTGAGATGGGGTCATTATCAAAGCCCATAATCGCTAGTTCATGTGGAATGACAATATTATTATTTTGGCAATAGGTTGCTATTCCGGCAGCTACTTGATCACTTGTTACAAGCAAAGCAGCCGGAGGCTCTTTCATCTCCTTCATTTGTTTCATTACTTTTTCCCCGTCTTGCAAAAATAAGCATTGATCAAATATATAATCGTGACGATAGGGAAGCTGGTTCTTGGTTAGAAAATCTCGGTAAGCATTTGCTCGGTTTATACTATTGGACCCTTGTTTTCTCCCTATACAATAACCAATTTTCTCATGACCCTTATTATATAAATGAGTTAATGCTGTCTCGAAGCTTGTATAATGATCAACAAAGGTAGAGGAAAAAGGGTGTTGTCTTGTATCTTCACAAAAGACTATTTTTCCATACTCTAAGTAGCTGTAAGTGGTTGACCAAGAACAGATTCGAGAACAAATAATGAGTGCATCAATTTGCTTATGTTTTAACATGTCTAACGCCTTAATTTCTCTTTCCTCCTCGTAGTTCGTTTGAATAAGGACGAGGGAATAGTTGTTTTTAACTGCTTCTTGAGCAATCCCGTCAAGCAATAAACCAAAATAAGGATGATTAGAATAAGGAAGAACGACTCCGATCAAATGGGTTTTTCCTGTACTCAGATGAACAGCATTTATGTTTTTTTGATAATTGCTTTGTTTCACGGCTTCCCAAACCGCTTCTCTCTTTTCCTTGCTTACATAGGGGTGATGATTTAATACACGTGATACGGTAGTAACAGACACGTTTGCCATTTTAGCAAGGTCTTTAATATTGGCCATTTTTCTCACCTTCATTTCTCGATAAGTGAATCTTGCATTTATTGTATAGGATGAAACGCATTTCATGTCAACGTAAATATACCTTGCTATGAAACGCGTTTCATCTTTTAAAGTGGAGAAGTGAAATTCCTTGATTTTATGTGTAAGATAAGTAAGTGTAGAACTTGAAACTTATAAGGGTAGGAGTTGGATTGTAACTATGACAGAGAAAAGCATTATATTCTTCGATATTGATGGGACACTGTTAGATCATGATAAAAAATTGCCACTAACAGCTAAAGAGGCGATTTTCTCATTAAAAGACCTTGGGCATGAGGTCGCGATTGCAACTGGTCGTGCTCCATTTATGTTTGCCGATTTGCGTGAAGAACTGGAGATTGATACATTTGTTAGTTATAACGGGCAATATGTTGTCTTGAACGGACAAGTGCTGTACAAAAATCCATTGGATCAAGAAGCATTGCATTCATTAACGGAGCTAGCACTAAAAAATGACCACCCAATTGTATTTATGGATCATGAAGACATGAAAGCGAATGTCGCTCATCATGATTATATTGTTGAAAGTATGGAGTCGTTAAAAATTGCACAGTTCCCAAGTCACGACCCACTTTATCATGAGGACCGAGATATTTATCAGTCTTTATTATTCCTTCAAGATCAAGAAGAGACGATTTACGAGGAAGAATATAAGCAATTTGACTTCATTCGTTGGCATCCACTATCAATTGATGTTATTCCAGCAGGTGGATCGAAGGCAATTGGGATTGATAAAATCACTACAGAACTTGGTATCCATAAAGGAAATCAGTATGCATTTGGAGATGGATTAAACGATATCGAAATGTTAAGGCAAATCACCAATAGCGTGGCAATGGGGAATGCTCATCCGTCAGCTAAACAAGCTGCTGCGTTTGTAACGAGTTCGGTTGATGAAGATGGGATTTTACAAGGCTTAAAGAAAGTTGGTTTACTAAAATAACTAGTTTAGAGCTGCTCGGGATGGATATCTCGGCAGCTCTTTTCTTGTCAAGAAAAATAGCCAGGCACCTATAGTTAGAAGAATGAATAACTCTGTAGAGAAGAATTGTCTAGATTAGGAGGACGAGATTGTGCAAATTCATGTTGTCTCAGCTGGCGAATCGCTCTGGAGTATAGCTCAAACGTATGGTGTACCGTTTCAAAGTATTACGGATGTTAATCAACTTCCAAACCCGGATCAATTAGTAATTGGGCAGGCTCTGTTAATTCCCGTAGCAGGGCGATTACACTGGGTAGAGCCAGGAGAAAATTTATGGACGATTAGCCAAAGATACGACGTTTCGGTAGAAGAGTTAGTCAATACAAATCAAATTGAGTACCCAGAAAATATTCCTGTTGGATTTAGGTTGCTCATTCCAACCGATTACCGACAACGACCAGCTGTAGATGTAGGTGCGTATGTTGATTTAGGAATAACTGGAGCCGAATCCCCTCAGTATGTAGATGAAGTAGGACAATATTTAACGTATGTACAAATTTTTAGTTACGAATTAAATGCAGATGGAACATTAACGCCTATTGATGACCAAGCAATTATCAATACCGCTTATGCAAATCGAGTTGTGCCACTAATGGTCATCACGAATCTTGAAGAAGGGGCATTTAGTACGGAGTTAGTAACAACTGTTCTTCAAAGCGAAGAGTTACAAAATCGATTATTAGATGAATCGATTGCGATTATGGAAGAGAAAGGGTATCTAGGGTTAGATTTTGATTTAGAATATTTGGGTGCCCAAAACAGAGAAGCTTATAATGAGCTAATGAGAAAGGCAAAAGTGAGGCTTGATGAAAGAGGTTATTTCCTTTCAAGTGCATTAGCACCTCAAGTAGAACCAGGAATGACAGGTGTATTGTATGAAGGACATGATTACGCTGCTCATGGTGAGATTGCCGACTTTGTTTTCTTAATGACATATGAATGGGGATGGACGGGAGGACCGCCTATGGCAGTTGCACCTATTAGTCAGGTGAGAAGAGTCATTGAATATGCAGCTTCCGTTATGCCGAATGACAAAATTATGATGGGGATTCCTCTTTATGGTTATGATTGGACACTGCCATTTGTTGAAGGAGAGACTAGAGCTAGAGCGATTGATCACCAAGAAGCGATTTCTTTAGCGGCTACTTACAACGCAAATATCGAATACGATGAGGTTGCCCAATCTCCATTTTTTAATTATGTTGATGAAAATGGAGTAGAGCACGAAGTTTGGTTCGAAGACGCTAGGAGCATGCAAGCCAAATTTGATCTGGTGAAGGAATTTGGCTTACGTGGATTTTATTACTGGGTACTAGGATGGGAGTTTCCGCAAAATTGGGTATTAATAGAAGATAATTTTGTTGTGAACAAACGTGTGTAACTATTAGTTTTGAGTATGTGAAGGAGTGCCAAAAGGTTCTAAATGTTTCCTTTTAGCACTCCTTAAGTATGTTTTTAATTGACAAAAATAACCAAGCCCCTTACTATTTTCATTGTAAACCTAATAATTATTTTGGTTTACAATATCGATACAATGGGGGATTTCGATGAATCAGTGGATGGAGATTGCGGAGCGAGTGTTAAACAACGAGGATGTAACGGATAATGAAGCGTTTTCGATATTAGATTGTCCAGATGATGAAATACTACTGTTAATGCATGCTGCTTTTGAGATTAGAAAGCATTACTATGGTAAAAAAGTCAAATTGAACATGATTATGAATGCAAAGTCAGGACTTTGCCCAGAGAATTGTGGGTATTGTTCACAATCGTCTATTTCCAAGGCTGCCATTGATAGCTATCGTATGGTTGATAAAGAGACTCTTTTAAAAGGGGCGAAACGTGCATATGGTCTTAATGTCGGAACCTATTGCATCGTAGCGAGCGGGAGAGGACCTGCGAATAGAGAAATAGATCAAGTAGCTGATGCGGTAGCTGAAATAAAAGAGAAGTATGGATTAAAGATCTGTGCCTGTCTAGGTTTATTAAAACCAGAGCAAGCAGCTAGGTTAAAGCAAGCTGGTGTCGATCGTTATAATCATAATATTAATACATCTGAAGCAAATCATTCACAAATCACTACCTCTCATACATACGAAGATCGGGTCAATACGGTTGAGATGGCAAAGGATTCTGGAATGTCTCCTTGTTCTGGTGTCATTATTGGCATGAGAGAATCTGTAGAAGATGTTATTACAATGGCACGTAGTTTAAAAGCACTTGACGCTGATTCAATTCCTGTTAATTTCTTACACGCGATTGAAGGGACTCCGCTAGAAGGGGTGAATGAATTACATCCACTTTATTGTTTAAAGGTGTTGGCCTTGTTCCGTTTTATTAATCCAACAAAAGAAATTCGTATTTCAGGGGGAAGAGAGGTGAACCTTCGTTCATTGCAGCCGCTAGGCTTATATGCTGCAAATTCAATCTTTATTGGAGACTATTTAACGACTGCTGGTCAAGAGGAAACAGTCGATCATAAAATGATCACAGATCTTGGGTTTGAAATAGAAACAGTTGAAGAAATGAATGTATTTGGTGCCTAAGCAACCATCATTTTGTGATACTATAAGTTCTAATAGGTTGCAATTTATAAAGCAGGTGAAGAAATGGAGCCCATTATTTTATTTGATGGAGATTGTCGTTTTTGTGATCGGAGTGTCCAATTTATTATTAAAAGAGATAAAAAGGGCGTTTTTAAGTTTGCCTCATTACAAAGTGACATTGGCCAGCGATTGCTTGCACAATATGGTGTATCGGACCATGTAAATAGTTTGGTTTTGTTGCAGGATGATTTTTATTATTTGAAGTCCACAGCAGCTTTAAAAATAACCCATCGCTTACGTTGGCCTTGGAACTTGTTCGTTATCTTACGTTTGGTTCCAGCTTTTTTGAGAAATAAAACATATGACGTGATAGCGAACAACCGGTACCATTGGTTTGGAACAAACGATCACTGCAGGATTCCACCACCACATATTAGAAGAAGGTTTTTAGATTAATTTTGACGCTTCACTTAATACATTGGGGTGTTCTAAAGGTCGAGCAGATCTTCGGAACATCCTTTTCCAATTCATTTACATTTATTTTATGATCTCTTACATTTTTTTACTACTCATTGCTTATTATAAAGATACACTTTATAGCAAATGAGGTTTTCTTATGCATCTTGCTCTTTCATCCATCCTTTTTTTTATGAATCTACGGAGAAAACATTATAGAAATCTAAATAAGTTTCTGCCAAGTATACTATATGTCATGTTCTTTAACTCTCTTTATTATTATTTCTTTAAGCATTTTCTTCTATGGGAGGTTAGATCCACTTTTGTGAAGGTGAAATTCCTTAGAGCATTATATATTTTCTTTGTTTTGCCCAATATAATTCTTTTGTATTTGTCTGAATTTCCAAGTCGTTTTCTTCAGCAAATCATCTATTTAGTAAAGTGGATTACATTGTCTTCAGCTATTGAATACTTTTTGTTTAAAAAAACAAAGGCTCTTTCTTTCCATCATAAATGGTCAATGGGTTGGTCGATTTGTATTTATGTAAAAATGTATCTTTTTAGTTATTTGTTATTAAAGAAGCCAGGGATGATTATGTCTCTTTCTATCACGTCAACGCTTTGTTTTCTTTACCTCTTTAAGCCTCCTATGAGCAAAGGTTTTTTGGAGGGCCCTCTTTTAAAAGCGATAAAAAGAGCTTTTCCGCGAAAGGAAAGAAAAAAGTGTTTTTTATTAAGGATAGGGGAATAACTTAGGTTGGAATTATGTTCATAAATTTCATTCATAATTACAATGAAACGTAACAAACTAGACGTAATTACTATGGAAATGAGTTGTGCTAATATGAATAAGAAAAGGAATCAATTAGCTTTTGGTTTGCTAAGTGTGGTTCATTGTTCACTATTGATATTTACTTTTTTGAAGAAAAGAAATCGGAAAGAGTTAGTCATGTTATTATTTTCAAACATCTCATTTGCGTACTGGTTTGAATATGTTGTCTTAAATGTGTTTAATGCTTACACGTATAGGCCTAATTTCCTAAAGTCAAAAAGGTTGGATAATATTTTTGGTGCGATTTTGTCGCAAGCGATCTTTATTCCTTTTACTTCCTTATTCCTAAGTGCTTTTCAAAAAAAGTGGGCAATGAAATTTCTTGTGACTCTTTATTTTGTTGGAGTGGAGATGCTTTTCCTACGCTTAAAAATATACAAAACAAATTGGTGGAACCCGCTTTTTACCAGTTTAGCTATCCCAGTTCATTTTTACCTAAGTGATGTATGGTACAAGCACATTAAGAAGGGTACCTCCTTTGTTTTAAGCGTATCTCTTTTTAATATGATGTTGGTTACTTGTGTAAATTTATTATTCTTACTAGTTGTTTTTAGGAAATTCAAGTTTGGGGTTGGGAAAGTTCATTCATGGTACGAGCATTTTCTTATTGCTCCTTTATACTCCATCGTGTTTAGCGTTTTCACCGTGAAGACGTTAAAATTAGGCGATACGTTTTCTAAGGTGAAAGTTCTGGTTTTCTTACAAGGTCTAGATTTTCTTTTGAGGCGTTTTCATGTTGTGAAAGTCAATTTTAAATACCGCGTTTCCCCTATCTTCTTCCATATTTTCGCCATTTGTTTGGCGACGGTTTATAAGCGCATAGTGACTGACGTAGAGGCAGCTAGTAAGGACAAATAGTCTAGCTAGCTTCTTTTTTATGGAAGATTAGTTAAAAAGGTAGAATATTGTCATATTATATGGGTAAATATGTTAATATGGTCCTAGAAGAAAACCATATGCTTGCCATTTTAATAGCTTTTTAGATCTTTTTAGAAATAAGCTTTTTCTCTGGTAAAAGGAAAAGGTGAGGGTTTATGAAAAATAAGAATAAGCAAAAAAAGAAAAAGAATCATCTTACGTTTCGATTGAACGTTCTCTTTTTTGTCGTTTTTATTATGTTTTCTGCTTTAATTCTTCGTTTAGGTTTTGTGCAAATTGTTGAGGGAGAGACGTTTGTTAATGAACTTGCTTCTTCAACCAATACGACAGCAAGGATTGATGCGCCAAGGGGCCTTATGTATGATCGGTATGGTCAGGTCGTAGTCGATAATCAATTAGAGCTATCGGTCACTTATACGAATCCATCAAGGACAACGAGTGCACAAACAATGCTTGGAATTGCAGAAAATTTAGAGCCGATGATTGAAATGGAGTCAGATCGAGTCACAGCTAGGGATAAAAGAGATTATATTCTTCTAACTATGACAGAGGAAGAACGTTATGAGCTTGTGACAAGAGAAGAGAGACGCGAGCTTGATGGCGTTTCTGCTGAATATCAAGTAGAACTCGAACGTATTACAGATGAGCAAATTGATTCTTTAACGGATCAACAACTTCAAGTTGCGGCCATCTTTCGAGAAATGTCACGTGGATATGCCAATTCTCCCCAGCGAATTAAGCAGCGTATTTCAGTAGAAGAATCTCATGTTATTAGTGAGAATCTAGACATGTTGCCTGGCATTGATATTTTACGAGATTCTACTAGAACGTTTCCGTATGGAGATGCGTTTCGTAGCTTTTTCGGTACAACAAGACAAATACCAAGTGAACGAGTAGATTATTATTTATCGCGTGGCTATGACCGTTCAGATATCGTAGGTACTAGCTTTATAGAACAGCAATATGAAGAAGTGTTACGCGGCCAAAAAGCTGTAGTAGAAAGTATTACGAAGCGTCAAGGTTCACAAATGGTTGAAAGTGAAGTGAATGAACGGTTAGGTCAACGAGGGAATGACTTAGTACTAACGTTAGATATGGAGCTTCAGCAAAGGCTTGAAGACATTATTGATAATGAAATGCGAAAATCAGGAAATTCTTTTATTTTGGATCGTTCTGCTTATGCAGTGCTAATGGACCCGCGGACAGGGGATATATTAGCTATGGCCGGATTCTTGGATGAAGCTGGAAAGGACGAGGATTCCTATGCTGACCATACCGGAACAGTGAACAAGGCATTTGAAATGGGGTCATCAGTAAAAGCAGCATCTGTTTTAACTGGGTTCCATTCAGGGGTTGCTTCTCCGGGTACTCGGTTTAATGATCGCCCTATTTATTTGCCGAATACTCCTCCGAAGCGATCTTGGAATACTAGTGGCTTTGGTTGGATTGATGATCGACGTGCTTTAGAACAATCCTCCAATGTGTACATGTTTGAGATTGGAATGAGAATGGCCAATTGTTATTACCGAGCTCCAAATGCAAGTTGTGGTTGGTCGACAGGACCAGGTGGTTCCATTGAGCGTGCTTATCAAGAAGTTCGAAATAATTTTAGTCAGTTTGGTTTAGGCTCTGAAACGGGAATTGATCTTCCTAGATATTCATCTGGTTTGATTGGAGGAAGTGAAAGTGGAGGAAACCTTCTTGATTTAATGATTGGTCAATATGATAACTATACGACACTTCAATTAGCACAATACATTGCCACTATTGCTAATGATGGGTACAGAATGGAGCCGCGCGTTGTTAGAGAAATTCGCGAACCATCTACAAGCGAAGATGAGCAAGGTGTAGTAATCCAGAAATTTGAACCGACGATCTTGAACCGAGTTGAGATGAGTGATGCTCATATAAGTAGGGTACAACAAGGTCTTCGTGATGTAATGACTCGTGGGACGGCACGTGGACTCTTTGCTAATGCTTCTTACCAGCCGGCAGGAAAAACGGGAACGGCTCAGGTGAAAGTTGCCGTAGGTCAAGGAGATAACAGGCGTGTGGTAGATGGAAATACACAATCGTTAGTCGGATATGCGCCATTCAATAATCCTGAAATTGCCTTTGCTGTCGTTGTTCCCGACGTTAAGCTTGGAAGCAATGGTGGACGACAAGGAATTGCGCAAGAAATCTCAAAATCGGCGTTAGAAGCCTACTTTGAGCTAAAAGATAAACGTAATGGAGCTACTCCGGTTGATGAACCAGTATTAGAAGAAATTCATATCGATTAAGGAAAAGAGGTTGACTTATAAAGAGTTGATCCCAGTCACGGTTGTATGTCTATCAAAGACTCATCCGAATGCTATTGGGGTCAAAAGCTTTTTAAGTCACCCTCTTTCTTTCCATTTACGAATGCCATTTATTTAGATGTACGGGTTTAAATTGTTCCATCTTTCTCAATAATTCTTTTGGACAATCTGAAATTATTAGATTTTGTAAGAAATCAGCTTTTAAAAAACCTTCTTGTGCCATGTGTTCAAGCAAAGAGAGAAGCTTGTTATAAAACCCATTTGGGTTCAATATGCCAATTGGCTTTTGGTGATAACCAATTTGCTGCCAAGTTAAAGATTCTGCTAATTCTTCAATCGTCCCAATGCCTCCCGGTAAGGCAATAAAGCCATCTGCCAATTCATACATTTTCGCTTTTCGTTGGTGCATATCATCAACGATGAGTAAATCTGTAAGCTCTAAATGTTGGACGTTTTCATGAATTTTCTTCGGAATGACTCCAACAACCTCTCCGTTTCGCTCAAGTACATAACGAGCCAATTCGCCCATTAGTCCATTATTGCCACCTCCGTATACAAGGTTTATTTGTTTTTCTACCAATGTTTGGGCAAAATTATGTACTTCCTGAACGTAAGTAGGACTTGTCCCAAAGCTTGAACCACAAAATACACAAATATTTTTAAACATCCACATTCCACCTATCTGTTTAGTCTACATATGAATACTAATAGATAGAAGAGAATTTGTACATTATGCCAAACAAACTGTTGCAATTTATATGTAGGGGGAAATTAGGCGTAAAAGGTCGAATAAATATATACAGTTATTCAGAGTAGGAGGAATATGAAGATGGGACGAGTTGTTTCTTTAAAAAATGTTTCTTGGCAAAGAGAAGGAAACATGATTTTACATAATCTTTCTTGGGATGTGTCTCCTGGAGAGCATTGGGTTATTTTAGGGCTCAATGGGTCAGGTAAGACTTCAATATTGCGGCTACTAACGGGTTATCAGTGGGCGTCAAAAGGTCAAATTCACGTGCTGAATCAAAAATTTGGGCAGACGAATTTGCCAGAGTTAAGAAAATCAATTGGTTGGGTTAGTGCAGCGGTAGATGAGCAATTTGCGGCAAGAGGAACAGATTCAGCAATTGAAGTGGTGCTAAGTGGCAAACATGCTTCAATTGGATTGTATGAAGAAATGACAGAAATGGATTTAGCAAGGGCACAACAATTATTAGATGAACTGAAAATGGGGAATTTAGCGGAGCGGGCATTTCGAAGTCTTTCACAAGGAGAAAAACGGAAAGTGATCATTGCTCGAGCATTGATGTCAGATCCGAAAATTTTAATTTTAGACGAACCTTGTAACGGTTTAGACTTGCTTTCTAGAGAACAATTGCTAGAGACCATTCAGGCATTAGCTACATCGGAAGGAGGGCCGACTCTTCTATATGTTACTCATCATATTGAAGAAGTCGTTCCGGCTATTTCACATGCGTTATTGCTTAACAACGGTTCAATCGTTGCCAAAGGGGATAAGCGTTCCACCTTAACAGAGGAATATTTTGAGAAGACCTTTCAACTTCCTGTGTCTCTGATCTGGGAGAATGAGCGTTTATGGGTAAGAGTGAAATCATAATTAACGTTGATTGTAGGATTTTTCTCAAGTATTCATTTATGGTGCAGAGATCTTGTGGTGACCTATTTTTATTGATTCTTTTTCTTTCATTTGGTTTACTGTTTATAGTGATGTAGAAAAGAGGGATTACTATGACAAAAGATTATCAAGCAGATGATTGGATTACATATCTTGAGCTAGAAGCGCATCCAGAAGGTGGTTATTTTAAACGTTCGTTTCGTTCAACGGAAAAAGTACCTGGAAAAGATCGGGTTCTTTATACAAGCATATACTTTTTGCTTCGTTCTGGCGAAGTTTCTCATCTTCACCGTTTGAAGTCAGATGAACTATGGTATTTTCATGCAGGTAGTTCATTGACGGTTCATATTATTCACGAAAATGGGGAGTATGAAGAAGCTCGTCTTGGTTTGAATTTAGAGAAAGGAGAAGTGCCACAAGTAGTCGTTCCAAAAAATGCAATTTTTGGATCTTCTTTATCAGAAGGCGGATCCTTTTCTCTTGTTGGTTGTATGGTCTCACCAGGTTTTGAGTATGAAGACTTTGAACTTTTCACACAGAAAGAGTTGCTCGAGCTATACCCACAGCATCAGGAAATGATAAAAAAACTTGCATATGTTACATTGCCAGAAATGGATTAATCGTTTCTGACACTATGTAAGAAGGGAGGGAGCGCAATCGAGCATCAAGTATTACATGAAGATCGAGTGGAAATTGTGCTGAAGCAGGTGTTTTCACTTGCTAGTCAATATATTCGTTTAAATTCATTTGCATTAGCATTAAACAGTAACTCTCGCACATCTGTTCAAGAAGTGTATAATCGGAAAGATGAGTATGTAAAAATGGGAGATGGCCTTCCTTTGCCAAGAGAGGTTCTATGTAAAGGTGAGGACCCTGTGATTATTGATAGTACGTCTAGAGATATCAAGATTCACCTTGCTGATGGATTTATTAGCTTTATTGGAGTACCAGTCGTTTTACAAGATGGATCTGTTTACGGTACGTTGTGCGCACTTGATAAAGTACCTTACTCTTTTTCGGATGAAGATGTTTCGTTAATGAAAACGATGGCTTTTTTTGTGAGTTATATGCTAGATCGGAATACGCTAGAAGAACAACTTGAACAGAGTATACGTGTTGATATGTTAACGCATTTGCCTAATAAAGTTAGGTTTTCGGAATGTTTAACAGAGTGGCATCTTGAGGCCAAAAGGGAGAAGCAATCGTATTCGGTTCTAGTTATGAACGTTAAGCGCGTCAAGGAATTGCATGAATTACTTGGGTATCAGGCTAGTGAGGATTTGTTATTACAAGTATCAAAGCGTCTGTTACAGTTAGCTCCTGATGGAGCTGAACTATTTAAGTTAGAAGGAGACGAATTTGCTTTTCTCGTTCGGAGTGAAAAAGGACTACATGTAGCTCAATTGGTCGAAGATATTTATATGACTTTTGATAAAGCTTTCTATTTAAATGAAAGTGATATTTATATAGGAATTAACGTTGGGGTTGGCCGTTTTCCTGAGGATGGAAACGATATAGATTCTGTCTTGCTGAAGTCCTATGATGCGTTAGCAAGAGTGAGCCAAAGAGGTAGATCTCTTTTTTCTTCGTCTTCTACGCTAGATAGTTTTGAACATTTTAAAATGGAAGCGGAGTTAAGAAAAGCGTTGCAGCGTAGTGAATTGACTTTATTTTATCAACCTCAGTATGATCTTCTATCAGAGAATTTAGTAGGGTTAGAAGCGCTGATTCGTTGGTTTCATCCAGTTAAGGGACTTGTTCCTCCAGATCAATTTATTCCGATGGCAGAAGAATCCGAGGTTATTCATCAAATTGGAGAGTGGGTGCTTTTTACGGCATGTACTCAGGCAAAGGAATGGCTTGACCACGGTGTTGAGTGTGGAATGATCTCAGTGAATCTTTCGTCGAAACAGTTTTTGGACAAACAGTTAATTAACAAAGTGAAATGGATTTTGCAGGAAACAAGTCTCCCTCCAACCTATTTAAATCTTGAAATAACAGAGAGTATGGCAATGGATGTTCATCATGCAATGGAACAATTAAACGCGTTGAAACAGCTAGGAGTTATGATTAGCATTGATGACTTTGGAAAGGGCTATAGCTCGTTTAGCTATCTTTATAACTTTCCAATTGATAAAGTGAAGATTGACAAATCGTTTATCGAAACTGATAAACCATTGGCCATTCCTCAAGCGATTATTTCCATGGTGCATCATTTAGGGATGGGGGTTGTTGCTGAAGGAGTGGAAACAAAAGAGCAAGTTGAGTTTTTGAAACAGCATCACTGTGATGAAGCACAGGGCTATTATTTTAGCAAACCTTTATCGGTAGAATCTCTTGAAAAAGAGATCTTTCATATAGGGTAGCTTCTCGTTTATGGACAGATTTTTTAATATAAAGAAGCAGAGGGACAGCATAGGGTTCCAATTTGGACACCTAGCTGACTAACCTCTGCTATTTTACCATGTGTGGGCTAAGGGTGTGATCTTATTTACTTTAGAATTGTGAACCGCCTAATTGTTGTTCAGCCATTTGAACAAGGCGTTTTGTAATTTCGCCACCAACTGAACCGTTGGCGCGAGAGGTTGAATCAGCGCCAAGTTGAACACCAAATTCTTGCGCAATCTCGTACTTCATGTTGTCCAAAGCTTGTTCTACTCCAGGAACTAGTAGTTGATTTGAATTGTTGTTGCTTGCCATGATTAATCACCTCTTTCGTTGATATGGTTGTAGTATGTGAGTTTGAAAGTGTGCTATGCACGAGAGTGGAAAGAAATGCTTTCCAATTAGAGACGATCAACTGATTTCAAGTACTCAATGGCAATATAATGATCACTTTGAGCTCTTACTTTCACTTTTTTAGAATGCCAGTCAATCCGGTCGATCGTTCCAATCAGTTCGTGAAATTGACCATCTTCCCAATAAGTAATTTGAACGGCTAACTCATGCTTAAGTGAATCAAGGACAACCGTTCCTATCTCTTCTAATTCTTGTTCATCTAATTCAGGCTTTGCCACCTTTCTTTTTTGTTGTTTTTGTTGCATGAGTGCTTCTTTATGCTCAGGTAAAAACATTCTGCTACTTTCCCATAATACATTTGCACGTTGCAAAGGCTGCTCATTCATCTATAATGTCCTCCTATCTTTTTGGCCCGTTCAAAAGCCTGGCCGGCTGTCGTCAAAGATGAAGCTCGAATAAGAGCGGTGGTGCCATATCTTTCTTTGATGCCATCCATTACATAGCCAAGATCGAGTTTTTTGTCTTTGCCTGTGTCAAACAAACTAAGTTGCCGTTCATCGTCACGACATAACTTTGTTAAACTAACAGCTAGTCGTCGTATTGGAAGATGATCCCAAAATTTCAGAAAGAGCTGTTCAGCCATATGAAAGACATCTAGCGCATAGTTCGTTGGCTCATGCAAGGTGGCTTGACGATGGAAACCACTTCGAATTTCATAGCTAGCTCCACTGACACTTACAGTTACCGTTTGACCCATTACGTTTGATTTACGTGCTCGCATACAAACTTCTTCACAAAGCTCAAGCAAGACAACACGAATTTCAGCAAGCCCTATGTAATCACGAGGAAGGGTCATTCCATGTCCGATTGCTTTTTGCCGATCATGAGACGCTGTTGTCACAGGAGAAAAGTCTTCTCCGTTGGCGGTCATGGAAAGAACATGACCGTTAATACCCCATTTATCTTTTAATCGTTTTAAGGGGACGGTAGCAAGCTGTCCAATCGTTCGGATTCCCATATTTCGTAAGTGACTAGCCATTTTTCCACCCACACCAAACATCTTCTCAACTGGAAGCTGCCACAATGTTTGATCTAATTCTTCCTTTTTAAGCCAAAAGATTCCAGAATCGTTTTTTTTAGAAAAATGATCACAAGCCATTTTTGCCAGTACTTTATTTTCACCAATCCCAATTCGTGCTCGAACTTTTGTTTTTTCCCAGATTTGTCGTTGGATTTCTTGAGCCATTTCTAGTGGTGGCCCAAATAATGTCTGGCTACCTGTTACATCCATGAATTGCTCATCAATGGAAAAGGGTTCGACCAAATCGGTATATTGTTCTAATATATTTGTAATCTCAACTGAAATTGTGATATAGTCTTGCATCTTTGGAGGTACAACAATTAAATTAAGGCACTTTTGCTCAGCTTCCCATAAGCGCTCTCCATTTTTGATGCCACTTTTCTTTGCAAGAGGACAGGCTGCTAAAATGACTCCTGAGCGCCGTTTAGGATCTCCAGAAACAACGAGTGGCTTATGCTCTAAGTGAGGGTACCTTGCTTTTTCAATAGATGCATAGAAAGATTGCATATCAACTAGAAAAATCGTTTTCATCAACATTCACGCTCCGGACGTAAGAACAAGTGTTTGTATATTTATTATATGCGAAAGTATGTTCGATATTCAACATACATTTTGTGCCAAGTGTATAATGAAAAGAGGGAATTGTTGAAAGTGAGAAAGACGTAGGATATGATGGGCGTATAATAGGTTCGGTTTCGTCTATAGGAAGGGGAATGGAAATGAAATATAATGATCAAATGAAAAATAGAGTAAAACGTGTAGAAGGCCAAGTGAAGGCGTTGCTACGCATGATGGAAGAGGAGAAAGATTGTAAGGAGCTAGTTGCTCAAATGTCAGCTGCAAGAAATGCACTAGATCGAACGATTGGTCTTGTTGTGAGCACAAATTTGGAGCAATGTGTGAGGGAACAAATTAACAAAGGTGAAGATACGGAAGAGATGATTCAAGAAGCTGTTAATTTGTTAGTAAAAAGTAGATAGATGAAAAGGAAGTGTGAAGATGCAAAAAAGTCCATGAGTGGTAACGACTGAAGTTGTGTACAACTTAGAAGAAGAAAATATTTTAACCAATGTAAGAAATCGAAACGAAACAGGGATTATTTTGACGTTTGATGATGGACCAAGTAAATATTTGAATGAGTTTCTAGACGTCCTAGAAGAAGAGAATGTAGAGGCGATGTTCTTTTGGCAAACTCGATTGTTACATCATAAAAGACCATGGAACCGAGTCGTTGCAAACGGACATCAGATTGGCGCCCACACTCATCGGCACCCTAACCTTAGCCTGTTGCGATTTGACGATCAGCTGCATGAAATTCAAACGAGCAAAGAAACGATTGAACAGGTTACAGGAAAAGCAGTCCAATATTTTAGACCTCCATTTGGGCAATATAATGAGGAAACATTGGCGATTACGAAACAATTACAGTTAGAAACCGTTATGTGGGATATTGCCTCGTTTGACTGGGAACTCAAACAACATCCTGATCAAATTGTAGAAAATATCATGAATCATGTGCAAGAAGGTTCCATACTTCTTCTTCATGAGCTAGAGCAAACCTTAATTGTTTTACCAATCTTGATTCAAAAGTTAAAAGCAAGCGGGTATCATTTCTCTACGCTCTAACTATTACTTTAAGAAAGAGGGATCCAAAGAAAGGCGATTATGCCAGGGTGGATTCCTCTTTCTTTGTCATAAACCTATACGGATGGGAGAAGCTAAGAAACAATGAAGTTAGGAGGAATGGTTATGTTGAATCGAAATTCCATACTTATCTTTTTTTGTTTGTTAGCTGTCACATGTTCTTCACCGGTATGGGCACAGGAATCAAAACTGCTAGAAGTACCTATTTATATCGACAATGAACCTTTTATAACAAAATACATAATGAGGGATGGCCATTTGCTTGTCCCTGCTCTATTTTTAAAACATACGGGAGTAAAGATGAATTGGAATGAAACTTACCAATCCGTAGTTTTTACTCATAAGGACATCCAATTTGCTCTCCCGGTAGGCAAGGATTACTTAGAGGATTATGGTCGTGCAACAGGAATGTGGAGACGTAAAAGTCTTTCGACGAAAACACTTGAGTTTAATGGGGAAACGTTTGTTCCACTCATAGATGTCGTAAAGAAATTCGGAATGGATGTTGTTTATGATAGCAAAAGAGAGAAAACCTTTATTAAAACAAATATTCCGCCTGCTCCAAATCCAGTTTCTAAAGGGGATGAATCAAAAAAACAAGTCGCTTTAACATTTGATGATGGACCAGATGAATACTATACAGCGAAAATACTGGACATTCTTAAACAAAAAAACGCCCCGGCTACTTTTTTTGTCATGGGCAAACAAATAGAGCAATTTCCTGAGATGATGAAACGCATTGTAAAAGAAGGGCATGGAATAGCCAATCACACCTATAATCATCCAGCTTTGCCAACGGTAATGTCCGAAACGTTAGTGGAAGAGGTCCGATCAACTCAAAAAGAAATGATCAGAACCGTCGGTCGAATGCCGGACTTATTTCGACCTCCATATGGTGCGTTGACAAAATCGGATCGAATAGTGCTAAGTGAAATGGGACTAAGAACAGTCATGTGGTCGGTAGATACCATTGATTGGAGTGGTCAATCTGCAGAAGAAATACTAAGCATTGTCCGGCGGGATATTTCGCCAGGAGGAATTATTCTTCAACATAATTTCCAGTCCGAGGCTCGTCTGTTAGATGGAACGGTGGAGGCGCTTCCACAGATTAT
This sequence comes from Alkalihalobacillus sp. MEB130, assembly GCF_032335535.1. Taxonomy (NCBI): domain Bacteria; kingdom Bacillati; phylum Bacillota; class Bacilli; order Caryophanales; family Bacillaceae; genus Alkalihalobacillus; species Alkalihalobacillus sp. MEB130. The sequence goes on along the minus strand of NZ_JAOANA010000015.1, from coordinate 58,641 downwards.
TGATGAATTGAGAGCACAAGGATATCAATTTGTCACTGTACAAACTTTATTAGAACATGAATGAAAATAATTTTCAAAAAAGCAGAGATGATCAGTCATCTCTGCTTTTTTGTTCTTCTGCATAGTGTGAAAAAAGGAATAATTCCGTGGATACTCGAAATAAAAATAAGAAAAAGAATGATAGGAGGAGAGCATTTGAAAAGAAACGTTGGAAAAAAAACAAATAAAAAGAAGCGACTAGGAATGATTCTTATTACTTTTGTAATCGCATGGGTCGTTATAAACTTTCTACCTATTCAAGAACGAGAAAAAAAGCCTTTTTTTGAAAATGATCGGCCGATGGTAATCGCCCATCAAGGTGGAGAACACTTAGCCCCGTCAAACACACTACTAGCCTTTGAACATGCAAGAGAATTAGGAGTCGATGTACTAGAGTTTGACATTCATATAACTCAAGATGAACATTTAGTCGCCATCCATGACCCTACTGTTGATCGTACGACAGATGGGATAGGCAGGGTGGATGAGTTATCCTTAGAAAAAATTAAAGAGCTTGATGCAGGTTATTACTTTCAAGACTTAGAAGGGAAATATCGCTTTCGCGGGCAAGGAGTAAAAATCCCTACCGTTGAAGAAATCTTTGAAACCTTTTCTGATATGAGAATGATAATTGAAATAAAAGACACGAACGCAGCTGAGGACATTCCTATCATCATTGATAAGCTTTGGACGTTTATTCAAGCATATGGGCTCGAAGATCGTGTCCTTATCGGGTCTTTTGACCAAACAATTATAGACAAATTTCAAGAAGCCACTAATGGAACAGTTGCGACCGGAGCAGGAAAGCAGGAGGTAATCAAGTTTGTTGCATTCAATACATTGTATTTAAATGGACTGTACAGGCCACAAGTGGATGCTATTCAAATTCCGACAGAACAGAGTGTGTTAGATCTTACAAGCGCCAGGTTAATTCGCGCAGCAAACAAACGAGGCCTAGGGGTTCATTATTGGACGATTAATGATCCAGAAACCATGCGATATCTGCTAGAGCAAGGAGCAAATGGGATTATAACGGATCGCCCTGATTTGTTACTACAAATAATGGAAGAGATGGTGTTAAGTAATCATACAACCGAAAGGGAATAATTGTTAAAAATTCATGCGATTAGGCAATCACCCTTGTAACAATACTTACATATGTTGTGGTAAAAGAGGAAAGGGTGATTCGATGAGAGGAACCATTCAAAACTATTATGCAGGTGGGAACACAGCGAAGGGATTTTATAGTTTATACGACTCTGCACTAGAAGGTTTAGATCGTCTTTTTATTTTAAAAGGGGGACCTGGAACTGGGAAATCGTCCTTAATGAAAGCAGTCGGACAAAAAATGGTAAGCAAGGGAATTGATATTGAATACTTACATTGCTCCTCCGATAACGAATCCATTGACGGAGTGATCCTTCCTAAATACCGAGTTGGAATTGTTGATGGTACGGCTCCTCATGTAATCGAACCGAAAGCACCAGGAGTTATTGAAGAGTATGTTAACTTAGGAGTCGCCTGGGATTCAGAAAAATTACAAAAACATAAAAGTGAAATCCTGACATTGAATCAACAGATTTCAACTGCTTTTCAAACAGCTTATGACACATTTGCGCAATCATTAAAAGCTCATGATGATCTTGAGGACATCTATATTTCAAACATGGATTTTAACGAAGCAAACGAGCTAACAAATGAATTAATTGAGAATTTATATGGAGAAGAGTCTAGTGAAAAACAAGCAAAAGTAAAACACCGTTTTTTAGGAGCTGCGACTCCGAATGGGGCTGTTGATTTTATCCAAAACTTAACCGCAGACATTGGCAAACGGTATTTTATTAAAGGAAGAGCTGGATCTGGAAAATCAACGATGCTTAAAAAAATAGCTGCGGCCGGTGAAGAAAGAGGCTTTGATGTGGAAGTCTATCATTGCGGATTCGATCCTCATAGTGTGGATATGGTCATTGTAAGAGAAAAGGACTTTGCCATATTCGATAGCACAGCTCCACACGAATACTTTCCGGACCGAGCGTCAGATGAAATTGTTGACATGTATACGAGATGTATTGCGACTGGGACGGATGAGAAGTTTGCAACTGAAATTGAGGAAGCGACGAAGCCTTATAAAGATAAAATGAAAGAAGGAATCTCCTATTTAGAAAAAGCGAAAGCACTTCGTGATGAATTAGAAGATTACTATATTAAAGCAATGGATTTTACAAAGGTGGAAGAAATGAAAAAGGAATTAATCGAAGAGATCGAGCAGTTAGTTGGGAAATGAGAAGAAGAGGCTAGCCTCTTCTTCTTTACATAGTGACAGGAACTTTTGGGTGCTCAAGTAAACTATGATTCCAAGGATTGTTTTCAATATAGAGAGAGTGCCATATCATAAAGCATAAAATGACCCAAAGCTTACGGCTATTATCCTTTTTCCCCTGTACATGTTCGTCTAATAATTTAATAGTTTCTTCCTTCTTAAATAAATAATCCGTTGGACTAGTTACTAGCAAATTTCGAGCAAAGTCATAAAGCTCGTCTTTTAACCAGTGACGGATAGGGACAGGAAACCCAAGTTTTTTACGATGTAAAACAGATTCAGGAATAAACTCTTTCATTGCTTCTCTTAATACGTATTTTGTCGTACCATGAGAGATTTTAGCATAAGTAGGAATCTCGCTTGCAACAGCAAAAACTTCTTTATCCAAAAAGGGAACTCGTAATTCAATGGAATGCGCCATGGTCATACGATCTGCCTTCACAAGAATATCACCAGGAAGCCACGTATGAAGGTCAATGTACTGCATTTTTAATGAGTCATCAAACAACGAAGCCTCATCAAATAGATTTCTTGTCACCTTGATAAAAGGGTTATTCGCATCATACATTGTCAGCAAATGTTGTTTTTCCAGTTCACTTAAAATATTCGCATTCCCAATATAACGTTCAGATAATGGGGTAGTGCCTCGAATGAAATAGCTTTTTCCTTTAATGCCCTCAGGTAAGCCAAGAGCGACTTTATGAAGAAGGGACTTCATAGAGCCAGGCATATAGTTGAACCAGTTAAGTGCTAAAGGCTCTCGATAAATATTATATCCACCGAAAAGTTCATCAGCTCCTTCACCAGAAAGAACAACTTTTACATGTTTGCTAGCTTCCTTGGCTACAAAATAAAGCGGAACCGCAGCCGGATCAGCAACAGGATCATCCATATGCCAAATAATAGCAGGAAGTTCTTGGATAAACTCTTCTGGTGTAATCAGCTTATGAATGTTTTCGACTTGTAATTTTTCAGCAGTATCTTTGGCAATGTCAATCTCACTAAACCCTTGTTGTTCAAAGCCGACCGTAAATGTTTTTAAATTCGTATTGTGTTGTTTAGCAAGTGCTACAATGCTAGTTGAATCAATTCCTGATGACAAGAAGGCTCCAACAGGAACGTCACTTCTCATATGCTTTTCTACAGAATCAAGGAGGACTTTTTTTGTTTTGTTTGCATAATGACTCATCTTACTTTTAGCTGGACTAAATGATTTCTTGTAATAGCATTCAACCGAAAGCTCTTGTCCAGGTGTTACTGTAAAGCAGTGCCCAGGAAGAAGTTTTGTTATTTTGTTTGATAAACACAACGGTTCAGGGACATATTGATAAGTTAAATAATGTTGCAACGCTTCTTTTGATAGTTCTTCTAACGAGATATAGGAATGAATCGATTTTTGTTCAGATGCGAAAAAAAGCCGATCTTCAGTTTCAGTATAGTAAAAAGGCTTAATCCCAAAAGGGTCTCTAGCAGCAAAAAGAGTAAGTTCAACCCTGTCCCAAATGGCAAAGGCGAACATGCCACGAAGCTCCTTTACACATTCTTTTCCTTTTGAGATATACAACGCAAGCAATACTTCTGTGTCAGAATCAGTCTGAAACACAAACCCTTCCGCTTTGAGACCCTCTCGTAATTCAATATAATTATAAATTTCACCATTAAATACAATATGGTACCTGTTTTGCAATGACATAGGCTGAGTACCATGTTCAAGGTCAATAATACTTAAGCGTTTAAAGCCAAATTGTACGTATTCATCTAGAAAATGACCAGTTGAATCTGGACCACGATGATGAATCGCTTCGATTGCTTTTGACCATGTATGTGAATCAATTGCGGGTATATTCTTCTTTCTACATTCACCTATGAACCCACACATTCATACCCCTCCAATAATAAGAAAATAATAGCTAAATAAAATATACTTCATTTTTCAAAAAATACCAGAACTATTTTTAGTCTCGCCTAAAAGGGGTAACTTGCTAGAAAGATCTTCAAGTAATTTATCGTTTGAATTAAGCTTTTCTTGTACAAACTTACTAATTGGAGGTGGTACATGTGAACACACAAATGATTATCATCATTGGAGCAATAATGATGACTCTTATAGCGGTTATGAATTGGATTCGTTTAAAAAGTAAGCATAATGATTTTGCTGATCTGCTCGTTGATCAAATTGAACACGATTTAGAATTGAGGAAGACGCTTGCGATGGGATTGTATTTGCGCTTCAGGAAGGAAGATCAAAATGATACATACAGCTCTACTTTTTTAAAAGAGGACCCTGTTTCCTTTGAACATTTTGTCGCAGATATCATCGAAGCCAAATATGGAGGCGAGATGTTTGTCAGTAAAGCAAGCGGAGATTATGGTGTCGATTTTGAGGATCGGCGGGAAGAGGGGCTTTATTTAGGTCAGGTAAAGTGCGAGAAAACGGACGTTGGATTTGAAGCGATTGCACTAGTACATTCAAATATGCAAAAATGGGGAGCTGTTGGAGGATATGTTATTACGACTGCTGATTTTACAGAAAAGGCAAAAAAATATGCAGATGGTTTGAACATTGAATTAATAAACGGTGTAGAGTTCGTTACATTATGGCTTGAGACGATGGAAAGTGATACGGCCTATATCAAACAATTAAATCCAACAGACACGTAAATAACAAAGAGTTTGGAGTCTGAGGCAGCGGTCTTAATGCTCAGACTCTATAAGGTTTTAAATCCAGTATTTGGATTTGTAGTAGTTTAGCCGCTCTTGTGCTTTTTTATTATGAAGCAATTTTTGAAGCTGATCTTCAGTGTATATTCTTTTCTTAATCGTGATTGTAAATAACAAAAAATGAAAGGACATTTTGCTTCCTCCTTTACGTTTTCCTCTTATAAACAAAGGATATAACGCAAGGGAGAATTTGTCTTCGAACCACAAACTGAACTTCTATACGACTTAAGACGGAGAAGCGCATCTTCAACTTTATAAATGTGTAAATTGTTAGACGGCGTATGTTGATTTAATGGTTTTAAATTTAATGCCACACTGACATAAGATGCTATGTTTTAGTTGTTTAATTTCTGATTGGCAATGCGAACAAATCTTTTTCTTAGCTGACATTCCATTCACCTTCATTCTTATAGGTTTGAAACGTATGAAACAAACGTTCTTCGTATAGTTATAATAACACTTTCTATATAAAAATCAATATCTATTTATAATTATTTTAAATAAGAAGAGAAGGTATGCTCAAAAAGGACATTTTGCCTTTTTAGCATACCTCCGAAACTAATTCATTACCATAAAACGTCCAGTACGTTGCCATCAAAAATGTTTGTATCAATATTACATGTTTCTGCATCAAGTCCATATTGCCATCCGCCAATTAAAGCACCATCAGGGTAACTTGGGTTATAGACAGGTGCATTATCTTCAGTCGTAATGCCCTCATTAGGAGCTGCGGTCCAAACATGCATCTCATCGAGAATGTTTGGGTTGGCATCGGCTGCGGCCTCAAAAGCTATATAAACTTCTTGACTTGGATCAAAAACCCCGTAAATACCTGAATTGTACTCTGACTCTGTTACTGCATCATGCCAACCTAGAATAAAATCAGAGTCAATAGGATATATTGGTTCAACATTAGCAAATAAAGCTACTCCTTCTGGAATGCCGAAATCCCGAGCCATTTCAATGGCAGCTTGTGCATGGTCTTGACCGTGTTCGTATCCAGTTCCGTCGTTAAAGTGATTGTAAATGACAAGGATTTGAATATCCTCGGCATGAAGCAATTCAACTTCTTCAGCTGTTAACCCATATGAAGCACCCTCATTCGTACCTAAATAACGTCCCCATATTTCTGGGTCACCAAAATTATTTCGGACGCAAGCTAGCATTTCTTCAGTTGTAATACTTGCTGAATCAACTCCCCATACAGTTTCCGGAGTTTCTTCGCCATTTCCGTTTCCGTTTTCTCCATTAGAGGAGTCGTCTCCGTTTTGATCCTCGCCATTTTCGTTATTTCCGCCATTTTCTCCGTTTCCATTGCTATCAGCTCGCTGTTCACCGGTAACCTGATTGTTAATTTGATTGGTTACGTTCACATCAACCGTAACGTGAATATCATTATTGATGCTATTTTGAATATCTGAGTGTTCACTGCTATCAACGGAATTGTCTATTGCATTATCTACATTTCCACCATCTGCAGAAATATGATTGTCAATTGTATTGTTTATTGAAGTGTGATCGGAGTTGATTTCATTCGTAATCTGGTTATCTACTTGAGATTGGGTAGAGTTGACTTCGTTCTCAACGGTGTTTGTCACATCGCCATCATTCGCATCGACCGTATTATTGACTTCATTTGAAATTTGACTATCCCCAGATCCATTTGTATTCGACGAGGAAGACTGTGACTGTTCATTGTTGGCTTCTTCTTCTTGTTCTTCTAGTAATTCGGCTGTCGAAGCTGTTACTGGTTCAGACGTATTTGCATCACTTAAAAAAGTAAGAGAGAACAAAAACAAAAGAGATACAACTCCGAGAACGATAAATGAAACGTTTTTTCTCCTATTCACATTGTCACCACCTTCTGTTTAATCTCAAAATTATGTTACGTGCTAGGACAGACATCGGTGCAGGAAATGGGCGTTTAGTAGAGAAGGGGGACAGTTCGAAATTGGCCATTTGAAAGACGCTGTTTCAGTCTTCCGGTTGTAAGAAAAGAAGAGTATAATGAAAGGATGAAAAAGAACGGAAACCACATGAAACCGGAGTAGGGGGAGTTATGATTGCAGCTAGAAAGAGTGATATGTGAAAAAAGAACGTATTCGAAACAATTTGATACACATGATCATCCATATGGCCAGTTATTATTTCCTCTTCAAGGGGCAATGGAAATCAAGATGCAAGAGCAAGATTTCCAGCTGACTGATAAATTTTTCTTTTATTTACCACCAGGGTGTGAACATACATTTCGTGCAATGGATAGCAATGAGTTTTTAATCGTCGATCTTCCTGCGCACTTATTGGTAGGAGAGCAAAGTCAACCGTATGGACAATACATGAAGTTAGATGAACAGTGGCGTTCCATACGTTATTTGTTGCTCGATGATCTTGTGAAGAGAGGGACTTCTTCTTCTGCATTAACTTATTTAGGTCGATATATAAGTGAAAAGCTTCAGAAACAAACAGAGAGATCCATTCAACATATACATGACCACTTTGCGGAAAAAATAACGATTGAGGAGTTATCTGAATTAGAACACTATCATCCTACTTACTACACGAATTGGTTTAAAAAAGTGACGGGGATGAGCCCAGGTGCTTATATACAAAAAGTTAGGTTAATGGAAGCAAAGAGGTTATTAGTACAAACAAGCATCCCTATCACCACAATAAGTAGCGAAGTCGGTTTCGACTATCCTTCGTCTTTTACGAGATCGTTTATACGAGTGGAGGGAGTTTCTCCGCAAATGTATCGAAAAACCTATAAAAAAGATAAATAGAACAGTAGAAAATGTAATGTAGACCTTTTATGAAGAGCTACAATATAAGAGTAGGTATTTTCTTAAGGGGGAAACGGAAGTTGAAGAATCTTTCCATATTTTTTGTCTTACTTGCAGCCATGCTATGGGGAACAACGGGTACGGCTCAAACTTTTGCACCTGAACAAGCCAACCCTGTCGTTATAGGAGCGGTCCGCTTAGCTGTTGGCGGAATGGCACTCTTATTATTTGTAACGATTCAAGGGAAATTGAAGCTTCAAAATTGGCCAATAGCAGCGACAATTGGTGCGGCTTTAAGTATGGCAGCGTATCAACCATTATTTTTTCAGGCTGTTTCTGTAACCGGAGTAGCGGTTGGAACGGTTGTTGCGATCGGTAGTGCACCAATACTAGCTGGGATATTAGAGTGGATTATGAAACGAAAGAGGCCTGAAATGAAGTGGTGGACCGCAACAGCAGTCGCCATTACCGGAAGTTTGCTCCTTTTTACTCATGCTAATCAAGGGGAAGTGAGTATTAGTCTAGTCGGAATTATCATGGCTCTAGGGGCAGGGTTATCATTCGCTATTTATACTCTTGTTAGCAAGCAGTTACTCGAGCGTCAAGCTTCTGAAGCGGTAGTAGCTGTCGTATTTACACTTAGTGCTATCATGCTAACTCCGATTCTTTTTGTGTATGATTTATCATGGCTTTTTCAATCAAATGGGATAGGAGTTGCCCTACATTTAGGACTAATTGCTACAGCCGTCGCTTATCTCCTCTTTGTAAAGGGGCTTTCTGGCATTCCAGCTTCTTCTGCCGTCACTTTATCACTCGCGGAACCGCTAACTGCGGCAATGCTTGGGGTCTTTCTAGTAGGAGAACATTTGCCATTATTGTCATGGATCGGTGTGATGTTATTGTTTGTTGGATTAGGAATTCTATCTTATACGCCGAAAAAAAATAAGCAACCAGAATGGAATAAACATGTCTCTTAAAAGATGCGTCTAACTAATGAGGGCACTGAAATAGGAAAACAGACTGATGTGCCCTCCTAACTAGTAGAGGCATTTTTTTGTGCTACAAGAAGGGGGATGGTGAGATTCCCCTAAAAAAAAAGTAGAACATTCAACAAGATTTAATGGTAAAATTTAACACCTCCTTGATCATCTCGATTTTTGGTTTGACCAATTCCTTCTTCTGCTACTTTGATCCTGAATTTTTCATATAAATACAAAGCAAGCATTTCAAAGCGTTCTTGATCAGGCATGTCATCAACTAATTTTTTTATATCTCGATCATCAAAATCATGCAAAATCCCGTTAATAATGATCAGGGCATCTTCCTCATCGCCTGTTAAATGATTTTTATATAGCTCGTACAATTCATCGACAAATTTCAATATACGTCACTCCCGTTAAGCAGAAAAGTTAGTATTAGAGTGAGTTGAAGGTTTAGTAATTATTCTTGGATTTTTAAACATTTCCAGTTGATCACTAATGAAATCAAGAAACCCCCCATGTATGATAAGAAGTGAGGTGGTCAAATGTTTATTTCCCCAATGCTGTTACAAGAATCTGCTTCTCCACCAGAAGATTATGCTAATGTCATAACCGAACTTAAATTAGATGGAATACGCTTGCTATATAGCAATCTGCACGGAGAACCAAAGTTGTATACTAGGCATCATCTTGATGTGACACATATGTTTCCAGAAATTACAGATCTCACACTTCCAAAAGGACTCGTACTTGATGGAGAGCTGATTTCTGTAGATGTAGATAGCAAACCTGATTTTACTCGTTTAATGGAAAGGTTTAGATCAAAAGAACACAATACAACGATACCCGTTCAATTTGTCGCATTTGATATTTTATTTTACAAAGGAAAAAATATAACACAACTTCCTTTACTCAAACGGAAACAGTTATTAAATCAAGTGGTTCCGACTGATACGATTGCCCTAGTCACATCTCAGTGGGTTGAAGGAAATTCTCAAACATATTTTGAAGTAGTAAAAGAATACGATCTAGAAGGAATTATAGTCAAAAAACCACATTCGAAATATCACATTGGCAAACGAACAAATGACTGGTTGAAGATTATTAACTATAAGTATGGCAAAGGAAAAAGATCGGAAATCATTGGCAAAGATTCTGGATTTCTCTTTTATAAAGAGAGAGGATATCCGTTACGACTGATGGAATTTAAAACCAAAAAAAATAGAGAAAAACTATATGAAAAGTACCGACAGTTTATGAAACACAACTTGGGTTAAAATTGACTTCGAATAACATGAAGTCAATTTTTTTATATTAAATAATCTGATTGTTTGAACTATACATCTGTAGGAACCTATGATATGATAATGAAAATGATTATCATTATTGGACAGGGGTAAGGACATGCATAAAGTATACTTTTGCAAAGAAAATGAATTTAAAACTAAAAAAGCATACAAAACGCTTAAAGAGAAATATCCAAACCTTATAATAAAGCGAAAAGGGTGCCTTGGAAAATGTAAAACATGCAAAAGCTGTCCATTTTCCGTTGTGGATGGAAAGGTACTTGAAAGTGAAACAGGAAAAGAACTTTATAAAAAATTGAATAAACGTATTCTTAAACAATCCGTATAATAGATGTGTAAAAAGACTGTCTCACGAGGTTTCATTCCCTTAAAAGAGGGGGAAGTATAGGTGTGCCTCCACTGTTTTTTTGGGGAGAAACTTTGACTGAAGACAGTCTTTTTTGCTATACAAAGAAAACCGATGTTAGGTAATCTAACATCATCCCTTTTTATGTGCGAATATTCAGGTAGAATATATGTGAGTACATTTCACCTATTTCAGTAGTGAAAAAGGGGTTGAACAAATGGGTAAACAAAGTGGAGAAGAGATATTGCAAGAAAAATACAATACAGAAAAACGTGCAGCCGCATTTTATAAAAACCAGGTATTAACACATCTAAATGAAACGATGCAGAAGTTCATCCAAACTCAAGAAATGATGTTTATTTCTACTTCTGATAGCAAAGGGAACTGTGACTCTTCCTTTCGGGCAGGGGAACAAGGGTTTGTTAGAATTCTAAGTGAGAAAATGATCATGTACCCAGAATTTCGAGGAAATGGCGTAATGGCAAGCATGGGAAATATAATGGAAAACCCTCATATTGGATTAATGTTTATTGATTTTTCTGAAAGTCGCATTGGGTTACATGTAAATGGAACGGCCTTTATATGTGAAAATAAAGAATTAGATACATTGAAACTAACGAAAGAAATGAAACAGGAAATCAAAATAAGGGAAGGGTCAAAAGTAGAAAGATGGGTCGTGATTGAAGTAGAAGAAGCTTTTATTCATTGCTCAAAACATGTTCCTACATTGAAAAAAGTAAAGAATGTAATAAGCGAAAAAAATGAGAAAGGTGGTGACTTCTTTAACGTCAAACAAACAAAAAAAGAAGTGAATTTGAAATAAATTTGAAAAAGGCTGAAGCAAAAACTGACTAGGTGAAAATAGTCAGCTTTCGCTTCAGCCTTTTCTTTTCTTAATTTATGCATTTTGTTCATGAAATGTGAAGATTTCAAGCAATTCTCCATGATTAGACATTACATCAGCCAATGTATATCTATCAAGTACACTTAAATATGCTTGAAGTGCTTCGTTTAAGGCAAATTTAAGACGGCAAGCAGAACTAATAATACAAGTATTGTTTTTACGATCAAAGCATTCGACAATATGCAAGTTCTCCGTTTTTCTAACAACAGCACCAATATTGATATCCTTAGGATGTAGAGCAAGTTTTATTCCGCCATTTTTACCTCGAATCGTTTTTATTAGACCTAATTGTCCTAGTTCATAAACGACTTTGCTCATATGGTTTGTAGAAATATTATATATAGTAGCAATATCCTTAATCTTAGCAAGTTCTGAATCTGGCTTTGTACCTAAATATAAAAGGGTTCGAAGAGAATAATCTGTATAACTAGTTAAATGCATTCAACTCACTCCAATCATCATCAAGTAAAGAAATCTATATTAATAAAATGTTATAACACGTATTGCGACAGTGAAAATTCGGAGAAACCTTAAAAAAAGAATTTCGCTTACCTAATAACACTATCGTACATGAAATGGAGAAGTTTGTCTGTAATTATGTAAAAAATAGTCATCGGAAAACGCAAAAACTGTGTAAGATAAAATAACATCGATATAGTAATAAGGGAAATGAATGGCAAATCACCTGTGAATGGATCTAGATAAAAGTGCTAGAGCTTGGGAAGGGGAAGTGTAAAAGAAGGAGGATCAGAAAGTGTATCAATTTGCTTGATCCTCCTACAAAGAGTAACGCTCAGCATAATTGAATAGCCAAAAGTGATTAACTCTACTTAGGAGTTAACTCTAGAATGGAAACTTTAATTTCACGTAGCCTTTTTTCTTCTGTTGACTCTACCTCAAGAATTACATGTTCATATGTGAATTGTTCACCTCTACGGGGAATTCGTTGAAATTTTTCTGTTAACCACCCACCTAATGTATGGTACAAAGAATTGGGCAATTCAACATTCGTTAACCTTGCGAAATCATCAAGTGAATAATCAGCGGAAATAATATAAGTGGTTGAATCAATTTGATTAAACAACTTCACTTTTTCATCATGTTCGTCCCAAATTTCACCGACAATTTCTTCGAGTATGTCTTCTAGAGTGACAAGTCCTGCGGTTCCACCATATTCATCAATAACAATTGCCATATGAGTTTTTTGTTTTTGTAACTCTGGCAGTAAAGTCGACAACTTCATTGATTCGACCACAAATAATGGCGTTCGTAAGAGCTCCTTAATCGTGGATTCTTTTTGGACAATTAAAAACTTCAAGAAGTCTTTTTCAGAGAGGATCCCAACAATATTATCAATACTCTCTTCATAAACAGGAATACGTGAATAATGCTCCCGAAAAAAGACTTTTTTAATGTCATCAATCGAGCTCTTCATATTGATGGCGACAATGTCTGTTCGTGGTTTTAGAATTTCAGCAACGATGATGTCATTAAATTCGAGCGACCGGTGAACAAGCTCTTTTTCGTGAGTTTCAATAACCCCTTCTTCTTCGCTAATATCAATCATGACTTTGATTTCATCCTCTGTCATGGAAGGGTGATTCTCTTTTTTACGTAAAAATCTTGAGACTCCTTTTCTAATATGATTAAAAGCCCACGTGATTGGTTTAAAAAGAGCAATTAAAATGGCTAAAATACCAGCAATTTTTAATGTGTAGATTTCCGCGTATTCTTTTGCAAAAGATTTTGGTAGAATTTCCCCGAAGATTAGCACAAGTATCGTTAAAACAACTGTACTAATAAAGACTCCTAAGTTAGGACCAAACAAAAAAATCGCTAACTGAGAAGATAAGGTAGCCGCGGCGATGTTTACTAAGTTATTCCCGACTAGAATGGTCGTTAATGTTTCATCAAATTTGTTTGAGATGACTAAAGCACTTTTGGCTCCTTTAAGCCCTTCATCTGCATAGTTTTTTAAACGAATTTTATTTACACTTGAAAAAGCTGTTTCTGCTGACGAGAAAAATGCTGATAAAAATAACAAAAAGAATAAAAGAAAGATAAGGCTAATGGGTATTTCAGACAATTTGTCACGCCTCCCAACACAATAAAGAAGGTTTTTTATTTGATAACAGTCCAGTCTTTATAAAAGCATGCCCAATTTAAGGTTAATTAGTAATAAAGATATGAAGACGCTGGAATGATAGTGAAAAGATATTTATTGAACATTTTTCGAACACCTACAATCTTCATTTTTTCTACATAAATTTTCGGTATGATCAACAACGTCTAAAAGAGTACATGAGAAAGAGGGTTTTATTATGAAAAAGAGTAACAAAAGTGCACTACTAACGATCTTACTAGGAGTATCCATTTTTATGGTTGGCTGTGCGAATGATGAAACGACTGAACATCATGAACATCAACAGGAATCTGAAAGTGTACAAGATGAGCATAATGAACACAATGAACACGAAAACGATCATTCAGATGAGGCTCATGAATCAGCAGAAGGGGAGCCTGCCACAACACCTACTTCTTTCAACGAGCAAGTCTTGAATGGATTATTAATAGAAAATACAAAAAATGTGACAAGGATCAATGAAGAAGACCCTGTCTTGGCATCCATTCATGTATCACAAACAGTTTGGCCTGCCACACATGAACAAAACCAACCAGGTACGGTTATTTTAGCTCCGATGGGAAATTGGCAATATTCATTAGCGGCTTTGACCTTAGTTCATCACCCTAATGATGGTCCATTGCTTTTTGTCGATGAAGTGATTTCAGATAACGTATTAACAGAAATTAATCGTCTTCAACCGAAAGGAAATGATAAAGGAACTCAGGTGTTAGTAATAGGCGAGTTTACGAATGAAGAATTGAACAAACTAGCTGATTATACGGTTGAACAAATTAACGGAGATAACCCGGCCGATTTTGCCGAGAAGATCGAACAAACTTTTTTCGATACGATTGATCATGTTCAAACAACAGTAATAATCGGTTCGTCGGATGAGAAAGCAATTGGATACACGGTACCTGTTGGGAATTGGATTGCACATATGAACGAATCTCTTCTCTATGTAGAAGAAGATGGTATACCTGAGGAAACGATTCGAGCGCTAGAAAAACGCAATGGGAACGCAGTGATCTACCTTGTAGGCCCAGAGGAAATTATATCGAAAGACACCGAAGATCAACTACGTGAATTTGGAACAGTTACACGAATTTCGGGGGATAACCCAGTTGAGCAATCCATTGCTTTTTCATCGTTTAAAGATGATAATAACTTTGGCTGGGGAATAACGGAGGCTGGACATGGTTTCGTATTTGCTTCAACTGCTGTGCCTGAATTAGCAATTGCTGCAGCACCATTTGCCCATTTGGGAAAACATGCCCCGATGCTCTGGTTGGATCATGGCAACATGACCGATTCTTTATATCAATATTTAGCAACAGCAAAGCCAAAATTTGAAGAAGACCCAACGGAGGGACCTTACAATCATGGATATGTAATGGGATCATTTGATCTGATTTCGTTTCAAACACAAGGTATGATAGATGAGATATTAGAAATAGTCTCAGCGCATGGAAATGATCACGCACATCATTAATGAAAATGAGGAAGGTATAAATTGATTAAATACCTTCCTATTTTTAAGAAGGAGATCCAAATGACGAAGCTCTTACTAGTAGACGATGAAATACAGATGCAGAAGTTAATTGCTGTTTGTTTGAGCGGTGAAAATTATATGATTGATACAGCCTCTTCAGGTGAAGAGGCTATTCAGTTGTTAACTGAAAAACATTATGATGGACTTTTATTAGATATCATGATGCCGGAAATGACAGGGTATGAGGTGTTAACAAAGATGCAACAAACAAAAGTAACAGTACCAGTTATTTTGTTAACGGCATTAGGAGAAACGGATGAGATTGTAAAAGGATTAAATTTAGGCGCCGATGATTACATTACGAAGCCATTTGAGCCAAGTGAATTAAAAGCGCGGGTCAAATCCGTATTAAGAAGGTTTGAAAAAGCGAACAAAAGTGAAAAAGTGACACAGCTTTATGGCATTACATTACATGAAAATGAAAAAGAGTTTATGTGTGAAGGGAAAACAATCCCTTTTACAAGAAAGGAATATCAAATCTTTCTAAGGTTGTTCTTTCATCCTGGACAAGTCTTTACAAGAGAACAATTGCTTGAGTTAGAATGGGATGACCTTGGTGAAAGATATGACCGAAACATCGATACACACATAAAAAATATTCGAGAGAAACTAAATAGCGCCGGACAAAACAGGAGGATCATCGAGACTGTATGGGGAGTTGGTTACAAGTTATCGCAACCTGAATACGTAAAATGAAACTCTCAACAAAACTAATTCTAATTATCTTTGTTTCAACATTTATAGGAATTGTCGCAATGAGTATCTCGTTTTATCAAGTATCGAAACAATTTTATAAAAATCAGTTACAGCAAGATATAGAGTATCGATTACAAGCACACAAGGAAGTACTTGAGGATGATTTTTCGGAGCATACCCTTCATCATGTCGTATTAATGGAAAGAAGGGGACAGGAAAGTTCCTTCATTATTTTCGACTCTCAATTTGGTGTGATAGATCATTCATATCCCATTGACTCTGAACGTCTTATTTTTTACCGGGAGTGGATAAGTCATCTAGGCATGACAAGTAAGACCGAGTTTGTTGAGATAATGGCCAATCACATTCCACATGTATGGTCGGCGGTTCCAATTATGCAAAACCAAGCCGTTCTTGGCTATTTATTCATTGATCAAGATACGGGTGAATTTGAGCAATCCAAATTGAATTTATTACTTATTTCCCTCATCATGACATTATTTTCGCTTCTATTATCTGGGAGTATCACCATTTATCTATCCAAAAGGTGGACGGCTCCCCTAGTTGAAGTTCGACATTCAACTAGAGCCATTGCAAAGGGGAATTTCGATATAGTTTTGACGGCAAATGGAAAAGATGAAATAGCAGATTTAAAAAAGGATATATCGTCTATGGCAGAACAATTAAAAAAATACCGTGATACACGGCAACAATTTTTATCCAATGTTTCTCATGATCTACGCACTCCGTTAACCTATATTAAGGCCTATGCAGCCATTCTAAAAGAGAAAAGTACGGAGAGCGACGTGCAAGAACAATCGACCGTAATTCACCAAGAGGCTGTTCGGATGGAGCGTTTAGTGAATGACATTTTTCAATTAGTGAGATTAGATGAAGGAAAGTTTGCTATTGTGAA
The DNA here is from genome assembly GCF_032335535.1 of Alkalihalobacillus sp. MEB130. Classification (NCBI taxonomy): domain Bacteria; kingdom Bacillati; phylum Bacillota; class Bacilli; order Caryophanales; family Bacillaceae; genus Alkalihalobacillus; species Alkalihalobacillus sp. MEB130. The sequence goes on along the minus strand of NZ_JAOANA010000015.1, from coordinate 41,955 downwards.
GGAAAAAGAAGATCTAGTTGAGTTGGGAATGAGAACGGTCCAAAAAGCTAAGGTTGCAGCTTCTCAAAAAGAGATAAATCTTCATTTCTCTTATGACCCTAGTGAAATTATCGCTAATGTCGATCCGATAAGAATGGAACAAGTGATCTTAAATCTACTCAGTAATGCAATCCGTCACACTCGTACTGGTGGGGAAATTAAACTTATAATCGAGAGAAAAGATGCAAGAATTTCAATTACCGTACAAGATAATGGGGAGGGAATTCCTGAAAAAGATCTGAAACATATTTGGGAAAGATTTTATCGGGTAGACCAATCGCGCTCTACAAAGCATGGAGGAAGTGGTTTAGGATTAGCGATCACCAAACAACTTGTTGTCTTACATGGTGGCAACATACATGTCTCTAGTGTAAGAAATGAAGGGACAGTATTTACAATTTATTTGCCGATGGACGAGGGAGGAGTAAAGGAAAATTTATGAAAAGGTTAGGATTAGGGCTAATAGTTATCTTTATTGCAACTTTATCAGCTTGTGGATATGCCGAGGAAGTAGAGACATTCATGCATGTTCACGGCTTGGAATATGATCAAGAAGGGAGCGGTTTTTATTTGGCTACCCACCACGGGTTGATACAGGTTGATGAATCAGGTTGGAATCAAGTAGGGGAAGAAGCAGAACATCACGATTTTATGGGATTTACGATGTTGGAGGATGGAACAATGATCTCAAGTGGCCATCCGAGTATTCGTTCAAAACTAGAAAATCCACTTGGTGTAATGATTAGTGAGAATAAAGGTCAATCATGGGAACCAATTGCTTTACATGGGGATGTAGATTTTCATGTTCTGCACGTCAACTTGGGGAATGAGAACATGATGTATGGCATTGATTCTTACAACTCAATGCTTTATAAAACGAAAAATGGTGGTTACGATTGGGAACAAGTTGAAATAGATGGTTTACCCGTTACGGCAGGAGACATATATGCGCTTGCGTCACATCCACAAAATCCTGAATATCTTTTAGCTAGTACGGAGGTTGGTATATATACTTCGGAGAATGGAGGAGAAACTTGGACAGAATACGACAATCGGCTTATGGTAACATCTTTCCAAACAGTAAATGAATCAGAGAAGCTATTCGCGTACCTTTTAGGGGAAAAAGAAGGGTTACACGTAAGTGAAGACTTCGGCCACTCTTGGAAACCACTTCACCTGAAGTTACATGAAGATGTCGTTACCTATATAGCTGTTCATCCAAAAGATGAAAGGAAACTAATTGTTGGAACTGCTGGGCAGAGCATCTATCAGACAGAAGATTTTGGGGAGAGTTGGGAAAGGCTCGCAACTGAAGGAGTTATTCATCATTAATATAAAATGAAGAGGGCTAGCAGTTGCTAGTCCTCTATTATATGTAAAACAGGTAAGCGAATTGTAAAAATGGTTAGACTGGGACCAAGCTATATGAATAGACGATAGTGTTTTTAATTAGATTCTGGGGAAAATAGCTATAGATAAACATAAAAAGTGGTGATAAACGTGCCAAGGAAAATTGTGAATTTAACGAGTCCAGAGATGGAGGAAAAGATAAACTCTGAATTAAAGGCCTTGTCTTTTACAAAGAATTTCAGGTCCGCAACAGCAGAAGAATGGTTTGTGTTTCTTAGCAACTACAAAGATCCTAAAACAGGAGGAGCAGCAGGAAAGGTGATTATTCATTATGATCTACAAGGTAATCACGACATTTACATTCATACAACGATTATCTTTGATGACCCAAAGCTCTTTAAAGGAGAGTTAGATCCACTTGTATATGCTATATCTGATGAATTAGTCAATCGTCTCGTTGGATATGCCAATACACTTCTATCTGTTCATGCAGGTGAAAACTCATATGAAGCTGAATATGTTCGGTAGTAAAAGTTTTTTTCTTTTGCATCATTAATAGAATGTTGTCATTTGTACTTATTAAAAAGGGAGAGGTAGATTGTTATAAGCCAGCTTAGCTTCTGTACACTAAAACATGAAACATACAAGTATGGAATTAGAAAGTCTATAAGAGATCTTCCTTTACTCTCTAATATCGGTGTGCCAAAGTGGGTCTTTCAACCAACAAGTTCGGAAAAATGTTATCCCAGTTTTCTGTTCTGAGCAATTCATATACGATTAAGGGATTTATATTATATTGATAGGCGATTTTTTCCAGTGAAATTCCCCACTCTTTTTTGAACTCTCCATTACTATTTATCAAAAAGCTGTTATGAAACACAGCAAATCCATCATAACGAAAGATTAGGCTGTACTTTCAAGGTTGTGACCATGAAGACGTTAGTTTTTCTTTCTATTAGCCCAATTCCCCCTAAAATCCTTCTATACTCTCAGAGTGAAGTAGTCCTTATTATCAGCATAAGAAAACAATTCAAATTGTGAAAGGAAATATGGATAAATTTGAAAAAAGTAGTTGAATTTTTTATTATATGAGAATATACTACATTACATCAGTAATGCACTATATTAGTAGGGGGTGTTGTAGCAGAATGATTCATCATGACGGATCTAAGCCTATTTATGTGCAAATATCTGATTGGATAGAAACAGAGATATTACGCGGGAATTTTGAACCTGATCAAAAAGTGTATTCGCAATATCAATTGGCAGAAATGTTTAATATTAATCCTGCAACGGCAGCTAAAGGGTTAAATGTTTTAGCAAATGAAATGATTTTATATAAAAAAAGAGGTCTCGGTTTATTTGTTGCTAGCGACGCAAGAGAGAGGATAGTAAATCGTAGGAAAAATGAAACTTTAAAACAATTAGTCGTCAACGTAGTCATGGAAGCCAAATACTTGCAGGTGAGTGAAACCGTGTTAGTAGAAATGATTCATAACGTATATAACGAAATAAAGGAGGATGGATCGTGAGTGTTATTGACTGTATTAATGTAACAAAAAGGTACGGAAGAGAAACTGCCTTAGAAAACCTCACTTTTTCGATTGAAAAAAATAAAATTACTGGAATCATTGGTAGAAATGGAGCAGGAAAAACGACGACGTTAAAAATTTTAGCTGGCTATATACAAGAGAGCTCTGGAGATGTAAAAGTGTTTTCAGAGCACCCATTTAATAGTTTAATGGTTTCAGCAAATACCATTTTTGTAGATGATCAAATGAATTTGCCATCTTCTTTAAATCTAGCTGAAATTTTAAATAACGCAGAGATGTTTTATGAAAACTGGGACTGCGAACTCGCAGAACGACTTTTTTCGTATTTCTCATTTCATCCGAAACAAACACATGATCAATTATCAAAAGGCAAGAAAAGCACGTTTAATATGATAATAGGATTAGCATCACGATGTGCGTTAACCATATTTGACGAACCAACAACGGGAATGGACGCGGCTGTAAGAAGTGATTTTTACCGTGCGTTACTGAAGGATTATTTAGCACATCCACGTACCATTCTTTTGTCGAGTCACCACTTAAATGAAATTGAAGAATTGCTAGAAGATATCCTGTTATTAAAAGATGGTCAAGTTTATTTGCACATGTCCTTAATGGAATTGAAAGAGCTAGCTGTTGGCTTAACAGGAAAAAAAGACGAAATTCAAAAATGGATTTCTAATAAAGAAGTATATTATGAGAGTCGTGTAGGGATAAACGATAACTACGTTGTTGTGGAAAATACATTTACTAAAGAAGAATTAGCGAAACTAACCGCTACAGGAATAACGATTTCACAAGTAGCATCAAACGACCTATGTGTTTATTTGACAAATACATCTAAGGGAGGGATTGATGATGTCTTTAAATAATGTAACGCTGGCAACTGCAACCAAAAAATTATATAAATATAAATTAAAAGCCAATATAGGTCTATTGAATTCGCTCGTTTTTTTACAACTTATTGCTGTTCTTTTTTCGTTAAATGGAGTCGGACAAATGGGGACGGGAGGAAACGGTTTTTCAATCAATGTTTATTATTACTCGTCTACGTTAGTCATTGCGTTCACGATGTTGTGGGCATTTATTCACTCTATTTTTCTTACAACGAAAACGTTTCGTTATGATGATTTTACGTTTGTTAGTAATCGAATAGCTAGCAATCTATCAAATATGGTTTTTCTTGCAACCGCTAGTTTGATTGCAGCGCTCTTCGCTATGTTTACAAGTCCACTTCTAAAAGTCATTGCCTATTTTCTATTAGATCATGAAGTTCTTTTAGAAACTGGGATATTTTATTCACCAACGGAATTATTGCTAGGTTTCGCTGCGACGACTTTATACATTTTTCTTTTTAGTGCGCTAGGTTATTTTGTTGGTACACTTATTCAGTTAAGTAAATTGTTTGGGATTCTTCTTCCTGTCATTTTCTTTGGTACACTCTTTGTTGAAGCTAGAGCGGGGCAAAGCAATCTACTCATTACTATGGGAACGTTTATTTTTACAGAGTCGTCCTTTTTACTATTTATCATAAAAGTTGTGTGCCTTAGTAGTTTACTATTTGGCAGTTCACTCTTTTTATCAAACAAATTGGAGGTAAAACAATGATGTTATTAGCTACTTTTCTTCCAATTATTATCGTCATAGGTTTGATAGTAATATTTTCAATGAAACAATCAAGAACAAAAAGAAAATTCCCTATTTCAGGAGCAAAAACAAGAAGTTTGTTAATTGGATATAGTGTATTTTTACTTGTAGTACTTGTCTTTTCTTTTTTTATTCCAGTAGAATCTACGTCTAATAATTACATCATTAGTCAAGAAGAACTTGATAAGAAGCATCAGGATTTCTATGATGCCGCTCATCAAGGAAGCCTGGATACGTTTGATTCTGCTCATGTAGCTGAAAAATGGACATTTAGTGTGGAAGATGATGCCCTTTATCTAGAAACAAGAAATACGGATTATTTAGGGGTGTCTGTCTTTGCCCAGAGAAAAGAAGAAAGTGATGGAGAAGTAGAAATTGCTTATTATACAACAAGGCCTATGGTTGAAGGTTTTGATATTACACATCTAATTAATCCAACAGTAATTAAACAAGAAGGTAATACGTTATTCCTTCAACAAGGAGAAGACGTGAATGTACATGTCACAAAGTTTGCAAAAGATTTTACAATAACTCAGTTTGTTGGTAAAGATACAGGGTTAATGAACCATGAATATACGTCAGTACAAGTAGGACCGTCTATTTTATTTTTACGAATTCCAAACGATTTAAAGCTAGTTGATCGATCTGATCTATATATTCAGTTTGTAGGCAGTGGGAACTAAATCGAACTATTAGAGTGAAAGAGAAGGCGCAAATCCTAAAAAATTTGCGCCTTCTAGTTTGTAATATTAGTTTCTCTCTTCTAGAACCATACGTAATCCATGTTTCGGTCTTAATGTAATAAGAGGTTGAGGCTTCACTCGATGATGATTGGGCGCGAGCTTCCAACGGAAGCGTTGCGCAATACACGCTAAGACGAGGACAGATTCCATCATGGCAAAATGGTTACCAATACAAACTCGAGGGCCTCCGCCAAAAGGAAAATAAGCGTATGTGGGAATGGTCTTGACGAAATTGTTCTCGAAGCGTTCTGGTTTAAAGGTATCTGGTTCATCAAAATATTGATCGTTTCGATGCATAGCGTATTGACTCATAATAACCATGTCACCTTTTTTTAAAGAATACGTTCCTATTCTTACATCTTTTATCACTTGGCGACCGATAAGGTAGGCAGGTGGATAGAGGCGAAGGGATTCTGAAATGATATTTTGTGTATAAGACAAATCTTTAAAATGTTTGGGTTCAACTGGATTGTTCCCAATTACTCTATCGATTTCGTCACTCAATTTCTCTGCAATACCAGGGTTTTCTGCTAACAAATACATGGTCCAAGTTAGTGCATTAGCCGTTGTTTCATGTCCTGCTAAAAAAATGGTCATTAGCTCATCTTTTAATTGGTCGTCTGTCATTCCTAGCCCATCACGTTCATCACGAGCTTGTAGTAATACACCGAGAAGATCTTCGTACGTACGATCGTCCTGCCTTCTATTATTGATAATGGAGGCAATTACTTCATTAAGAGAATGAATTGATTGTTTATACTTCTTATTTGCCTTTGTTGGAACCCATAAAGGAAGTGGAGAAATCGATCTCATCCTCTTTATCGCTAACCTCATATAGGTTTCCATTGGTTCGCCAATTTTAGAGACACCTTCATCAAAATCCATACTAAACATCGTTTTGCTAATAATTCCGAGAGTAATATTCATCATCTCATCGGACATATTATACTCTTTCTTATCTTCCCACTTTTCAATATAATCACTTGTTGTTTTAATCATATCATTAGCATAACGATTGATGTGTGAATGTCGAAAAGAAGGTTGAATCAGACGTCTCTGCCTTAGATGGACGTCTTTCTCACTGGTAAGTAATCCTTCTCCAACAACATCTTTTAAAATTTGTAAGTCTTGCGATTTTCTAAAATTGGTCTGTTTGGTAACGAGTATTTTTTTAATTAAGTTAGGGTTTGACACCACATATACTCGCGTAAATGGGCCAAAACGTATTTGTGCCATATCCTTATATTCACGAGAGAGCATGGTAAGAAAGGTCAGTGGATCTTTTTGGAAATCTGTTAGATGGCCGGTTAACCATTTTCCACTCGGGACTTTTATTCTGTTTCTACTTTGTTCAGTCACTAGTCTTTACCTCCTAAAAAACTGAGCTACGTTTTAGTGTATGCCTGCTCCATATTTTGGCTTGTACGCTAGCGGAATTAGAAAAGGGCACCGAGATAGCTGGAAAAATAGACGAAGCTGCAAACCACATGTAGAGATCATGAATATAAAAATAATAGCTATGAATACGAAAGACGTAGAACAAAGGAGAGTTGAAATGGGTAAAAAGAAAAAAAGAAAAGAGATAAAGATTGATTATTATGAACTAGCAAAACTACTAGGATATAAATCAGAAAGGAAAGTAAATAAGGCAATTCATCATTTGTTAGAGGACGGTAAAATGATAAATCTGTTAAAATGTGGGGCGAAAATTCATGGGAAATGGGTAAAAGATTTACGAGAGTATATGAATCTCTTAACGGTTTATTTAAATATCCCTACAAAAGATGACGTAGCAAATGTAGGGAAATTAGCGAAACAGATTGAGGAAAAACTTGATAGTCTAGAGGAACGAATCACACCATTACCGTATGTTGAAAAGAAAAAAAGTTGTAAGAAACGATTGACGAAGGAAGAGATAAGAGAAAGGTTATTAAAGAACTTAATCAATTCGATTAATCAACAAAATTTTAAAAAATAAGGAATTATGAGAAAGGAGGAGGTGTAAAAATTGAAAAGAAAACAAAAAAAGAAAGAGAACAGATGGAGTGGAATTCAATCTCTTTTGACCGACCCTCAGCCGAAAAGAGGGCAAACACCGAAAAAAGAGGTTTGGAAAATAAATAAAGCTACTTTATGGTACTACCCATCTCCACATAAAAAGTATAATACACCTCTATTTTTAATTTATTCCCTTATTAATGAATCTTATATTCTTGATTTGTCACCGGGAATAAGCATGATTGAATCATATGTAAAAGAAGGCTACGACGTATATTTACTTGATTTTGGAAAATTAGGGTATGAAGATGGTGATGTCTCGCTTGATGATTATATTAGTATCATCCAAAAAGGAGTCAAAAGAGCTTTAATTCATGCAGACAGTAAAGATATTAGCTTGGTTGGATATTGTCTTGGTGGAACATTGGCTGTAATCTATGCAGCAATAGCGCAAGAACCTGTGAAAAACCTGATTCTTTTTGCACCTCCGATTAATTTTAGTGAAACTCCGATTATGAAAAAATGGTTTGCCTCCTTGAAGAATAAAGAGATAAACATAGAAGACTTATTTGACCAGCATACAGTTGTTCCAGCAAGAATGGTGGAGTTAGTGTTACGCTTAGCAATATCACCAGTAACGTTCAGCTCCTATTTGTCGCTGCTTCATCATGCAAATGACCGAGAAGCGGTAAAAAAGTGGAGGTTGTTTCATCGCTGGGTAAAAAGTCATGTCCCTTTCGCTGGAGTCACATTAAAACAATTAATAAATGAGGTTGTTCGAGATAATAAACTCATAAATAATAAGTTGGTGATTAAAGGTGAACCAGTGTTGTTATCGAATATTGAAGCGAATGCATTAGTTATCTCAACAGAGGGAGATCAACTCGTACCAGAAATCTTAACATTGCCTTTACTTGAGCAATTAGGGAGTCTAGATAAAACGTATAAACGCGAAAAAGGTGGGCATGTGACACTAGCTATGACGGGAAAAATACCAAAATTTCTACAAACATGGTTAGCAGCAAGGTCAGAATTAGTTGAAAAGTAATCAGACGTACTATTAGTGGGAGCATGCCTTAGTACGTCTTTTTTCATTCCTTATAATAAGTATCCTCCTTTAAACTTACGAAATTCATAAGAAATAATAAAGCAGAAGAGTTCCTGCTCTTCAATCATGCTTATTAATTTTTGTTCCATGCTTCGTATCCGAGTTCTAAAAAAACCAGAAAGTACCAGACATGTCAGAAACATGATCGTAAATACTAATATTAGATAAAAGCTGTCACTTTTATCCTGAAAAAATAATCTAGGGGGATCTGGTTATGAGTAAAAAAAATCCACAAGGACAATTTGATGAAGTAGAGTATTCAGAAGAATTAGCTGACGCTGAGGATAAAGAAGCGATGGAGAGAATGGAGCAAGCTGATAAGCGAGCACAGCAAAAAGGCAATACTAAGAAATAATAAGACATGAGGCTACTGATAAAGACTTTGCTTTATTCAGAAGCCTCATTTTTTTGTTTTTTTGAAAGGTATATAAGATATTGACTCTATCCTATATATTTTTGATCACAGATCCATTATAGTTGAAAGTGACTATTTTCAGAATGAGGTTTTTTATCTTATGGGACGCACTATGAAGAAGTTTGATGAAACAGCTCAACAAGTACTTAATTTAATGAAAGAAACAATATCAGCAAGAACCTTCTTTGCTGCATCTACTCAAGATGAAAGTTGAAAAATAGTTAATTTTATAAAACATAAGATCACTTCTCATTGTTTGTAAAAATTGATGGGAAGTTTTCCTTATGTCTAAAAAACGGAGGGTACCAAATGATAGATGTAACCATACCAGCCCAAAAGCAATTAGTTGCTTACAACAATAGAGACATTGAGTCTTTTATGAATTGCTACGCAGAGAATTGTATTGTTGAAGATGGGGCCGGACAGATCCTTATGAAAAATGCAGAAGAAATGCGTAAAAGATATACAGATCTATTTCAAACAAGCCCCAATTTACATTGTCAGTTAGTGTCTCGAACAGTTGTCGGTCAATATGTTTTAGATGAAGAAAAAGTAACTGGTTCTAGAGGAAGGGAAGAAGTAAATCATGTTGTTGCTGTTTATCGAGTAGTAAACGGTATCATTCAACATGTTCGATTTTTGCGATAGAAGCGTGATTTCTTTACATGAATTCTTTAACTGCGACATACATAATAAGTAGGACAACTTTACATATATCCATTACTGACTAGAAAGAATGTTAGATTATCTAACTGCGTTACATTGAATGACTCATTTCAACTTTAGGGGGAGAACGGATGAGGCATATCTTTAAATTGATCGTATGGTGTATGATTCTACTATTATCAGGTTATTTATTTGAAGTAGCGAACTCGTGGCAACAGTCAGAAAGCTTTCCAACTTCACCAGTCAAGCATGTTTTATCGATTTTCATACCAGTGAAGGTTTTGTTTTTATTCGGTTTCTTACTTGGAACGAAATATTTAATTCTCCAACACAGAATTTATGGAAAGTGGCATTTACATTATTCTAAATTTATTTGGGTAGGTCTCTTTCCTGTTCTCTTATTATTACTTGTAGAAACATTTTATAAGCAATTAAGTATGTTTACTAACCTTGATAGGATTGATAGTTATACAATGTCTATCCTAATCTTCATTTTGTGTGGATATACCTTATCGAAGAGTTTGTACAAAGTGAGTGATAGAAAATGGATGCACGAAAACAAATAGATTCTTTTATTTGTTACAAAGAAGTGTTTCAATTGACTGTAATTGAAGCACTTCTTATATGCTATGACCAGATGATTAGTTTTTATTTAATTCCCACTTAATCATATTATCTACTGTCTTTACTCTCGACATATTCAGTTTTTCTAGAACTTTAATCGAAGGCCCATTATCGACAAGGCACTCAGCTACAACTTTTTTAACTTGTTCCCACGTAAATGCCCATTTGAGGAGTTCGTTTACTGCTTCGGTTGCGTATCCTTGATTTTGGGCAGTCGGCATAATGCCATACCCCACTTCAACAGATTGTTCCTTATCTGCCTTTCCTTTGAATCCTATATCACCAACAATGGTATTTGAATCTTTATGAATGACAAACCAAACACCCCAGCCTAATAAGCTTGAATCTTCCTTAAGCTCTTCTACATACGCTTGAGTATGAGGACCTATTTCATATGACTGGTCTTGAGCTAGCGCAATAGACTCGCTCGTACAAGGAATTAACAGTAGTCTATCTGTTTGTAATAGCATTCTCGTTCTCCTTTTTGGTTCAATTTGTCTAAGCAATACTCCAACTCTAAAAGCGGTGCTTCATTACAAACTCTATTTTATTCACAAAACCAAATATGTCCAGTTTTATTTTTAAACTAAAGTTGAATTCATTTACAATTGTAATTATGGAGAAAATAAGCTAGGGTAAAAAGGAATTTATTTTTTGGAGGTTGTTACTGTGTCAGAGCTCAAATTTGAGATTATAGAAACAGTTGCTGTATTGTCAGAAGGGTCAAAAGGCTGGAACAAGGAATTGAATCTTATTAGTTGGAACGGACGTGCCCCTAAATATGATATCCGAGATTGGGCCCCGGATCATTCGAAAATGGGAAAGGGAGTAACATTATCAGAGGAAGAGATTACGATCCTTGTTGAAGCGGTAAGCAAACGCAGATAACTATATGTATATTGTGATGTTGAAAAGTGTCTCCCTTTTGAGGCACTTTTTTCATATTATTTTGCCTAAATAGAGAAAGAAACGTAAATAAATTTTTAAAAGTGAGAAAAAGCACAGTTTAAAATGCTCTATAAAACTATAATAAGTGTATCCAGAAAAATCTAATTGAATTTTTGTTGATATCACTTGTATAATAATGATCGGCAATCATGCAACAATATGCTAAATCGGAAGAGATGATAATTATGATGACAAAAGAATTAGTGAACATGAAAGAGTTATTGAGAGATGAAGTGAAGCAGGATTACTACGTTGTTTGGGAACAGGTTGAAATTTGTTCTGATGAAACGGAATCAATCTTAACGGAAGAATTTTTAAAAGTAATGTTTGAGCAAAATAATAATAGTTCATTAGTGCCACTTTACTCATATTTGATTGAGAAGCCAGGGGCTATTGAAGAAACTTTAAATAAAATTAGAAAAGAATGCAAACACATCTTTAAAGAAACATGTCATGCATCCTAATTAGCCGTCTGTACCCCGTATTTCCTCTACGGGGTTTTTATGTACAAAATTACACTATACCCACTTTTTTATACCATTTTATCTTTGAGATTGCTAAAAATAACGCTAGTTTTCAGACGATTTCCACTATATAATAAATGAAAACTAATGCTTTTTTACTATATGGAGAAGATGAGATGGCGCAAGAATTAATGATTTATATGATAGTAGGAATATGCGGAGGAATATTAAGTCTATTTTTATGCGTGTATGCCATTGTTAAAATCAAGTATGCCCCAGGTGGATTTTATTTTATATTAGCTACATTTATGATTGCGATCTTTACTTTCTCCTACACACTCGAAATGACAAGTACGACAATAGAACAAGTGAAATTTTGGTTACGTATAGAGTACATCGCTTTGCCTTTTTTGCCTGTCTTTATTTTATGCATGTGTATGGAATATGTGGGTTATAAGATGAAACGATGGATGTACGGTTTACTTTACGGAATTCCAATATTGACTCTTACAACACATTATACAAATGATTTTCATTCGCTTTACTATACAGCAATGGAGCTGAGTAAAGATGGTCCGTTTCCTGTAATTGTGCTTGAAGGAGGTCCTTTTTTTCATATTCATTCTATTTTTCTTTATGTATGTATTATCCTAAGTGTTGGGATTCTTTTAATGCAATTAAGAAAAGTGACGAGTCGTTTTCGCTTACAGTTGCTAATGATGATTACAGGTTTGATCATTCCGGTTATTGGAAGTGTCTTCTATTTGACTGGATTAAGTCCTTATGGATTAGATCTTGGACCACTTTCTATGAGTATCTCGTTATTGTTTCATGCAGCTGCTCTTGTCTCCTTTCAAATGTTCAATGTTGCTCCTATTGCAAGAGATAGTGTTTTTGAAAGTTTAACAGAAGGTGTCATTGTTCTTAATCTTAATCATGTGATTGTTGACTATAATAATGCTGTTTTGTCTGTAATTCCAGAAGTACGTTCGCGCGCAGTTGGGAAGTCTATCTTTGATTTAGTAAACAATGATCACCTTACGGATATTATACGTCAGAAGCAAGAAAGTGATTATAACCTTCTTATACATGGAAAAGTGAAACATTTTCATATTCGTTTTTCACCTGTGCAAAGTAAAAAGGGTGATTACATAGGAACGATCATGACCTTAGTTGATGTAACGGAGCGTGTTCAAATGCAAGAGGAACTTCAGAAGTTAGCGAACATTGATGGCTTAACTCAAGTGTTTAATAGAAGATTCTTTTTGCAAGCGAGTGAAACATCTGTAAGTTTGCTTAGTGAAGAAGAGGTCATATCCTTAATCATGTTTGACATAGATCATTTTAAAAAGGTAAATGATACATACGGGCATGCTGCGGGTGATACTGTGTTAACCTTTGTTGTTAATATTACCAAAGAGTTCATTCGTCCTACAGATATATTTGGCCGATACGGGGGAGAGGAATTTGTAGTGTGTTTGCCAAAAACATCAGAGAAAGAGGCCATGGTAATTGCTCAAGCTATTCGCTTGAAAATTGAAGAAAGCTTTATTTTTGCGAATGAAAATAAAATTAATGTAACCTCTAGTTTTGGAGTTTCTTCCAAAAAGAAAACGAAAATAGAGGGGACAAAGATGATCAACGAACTTCTACTAGAAGCTGATGAAGCGTTGTATCAGTCCAAAAAGAATGGTAGAAACTGCGTTGAGTTCTATCAATCTATCATAGCTGTTTGAAAACCACAAATGATTGTGGTTTTTTATTATTCTAGAAAGTAAACAAAAAAGGGGCTTAGAAAATATTGCTTGACGAAACAAATTCACTATTATAAAGTTAATTACATAAAGTAAGTAAATGAATAAAAGCTAGTTATGACTTTAAATACAAACAACGGAGGATTATGATGACAACTTTTAAATTAGACAAAGTACACAGTGGGGTTGCATTCTCAGTAAAACATATGATGGTTTCGAAAGCAAAAGGGGAGTTCCAAAGCTTTGATGTGGAAGTCGAGGGGGATATAAACAACTTAGAAGGTCTGCAAGTAAAAGTAACGGTCGATCCATCATCTATTAATACAAACAATGAGGATCGTGATGGTCATTTACGTTCAGCCGATTTCTTTGATGCAGAAAAATTTCCAACAATAACGATTCAAAGTCAATCAATTAAGAAACTTTCAGATGATGAATATGAGATGACGGCATTAGTAAAGATAAAAGATGTGGAAAAAACAGAAAAATTCCAAGTTGAATTCAACGGAACATCGAAAAATCCAATGGATGGAAGTATGGTTACAGGCTTCGATGTGGAAGGGAAAATTAATAGAGAAGCATATGGCTTAACATGGAACGCTGCGTTAGAAACTGGAGGCGTCTTAGTGGGCAAAGACGTTAAGTTACAAGGGAACTTCGAGTTCGTAATCGAATAATAGAAATGAAAAAGTACAGCGATTTGGAGCTGTACTTTTTGTCTTTATTTAAAGCTTTACATTTGTAACAGACATGACTAAAATAATAAGGTTGAAAGGAGTTGCGTAACATTAGACAATACATGATTTATACAAGCATTTTCTTTTTATCGTTATTACTCATCAGTAGCTTAATTGGCTGGTATCTCGGATATAGGATTGTAAATGTAGCTTTTATTATAGGAGCCATTGCTTTATTGATTTCTACAAGCGGACTTTCAACGGAAGCGCATTTGGCAATGAAGACGTTAGGAAGTCATGTTCCAAAAGAAGGAAGCAAATTACTTACATTTAACCCTTTATTGCTTAGTTCGTTGCTCCTTCTAGTAATTAGTTTTCTTTACGCCCTAATTACTTAACCTGAGCAGGGAAATATAAATGGCATGTTCGACATGATGAGAAAGCTACTTCTATAGAATAAAAAAAAAGACCCCTGTGTAGGAGTCTTTTTTTATTACTTTTGAACGTTAGCAGCTTGTGGTCCACGAGCGCCTTGTTCGATTTCGAATGATACAGTTTGACCTTCTTCTAAAGATTTGAAACCTTCACCTTGGATAGCTGAGAAGTGTACGAAAACATCGTCACTACCTTCAACTTCGATGAATCCGAAACCTTTTTCTGCATTAAACCATTTTACTGTACCTTGTGTCATAATATTGCCTCCATTGTGGATTATCCACTAAATATTACTATCCTTGCTCATACATAATCCATCAAGAGAAAACCACTATGAAGAAAGTCTTAATCTTATTAGTTTATCCGAACAAAAATAATTAATCTAATTGTATCATTGATTGTATTTGTATGCAATACTCTTCTGTCTTGATCAAAAGTCGTTTACGATTGAATGGAACGCATTTCTTCTTCAAAGAAAAAAGTACTTGGATGTTCTAAACAAGTATAGGAATAGCGTTTCATATTCGGAACGTAAGAAAATTTATTAATCGTAATAATTTCTCCAGTTGATTTCAAAATTACTTTTTCGTTTGTTTGAAATTTATTTTTGCTTTTCATTAATACCCAACTTTCATATTAGTAATCAGTTTTTCCTATTCAGTGGTTATGACGAGCTACTTAATTTATATATTATCTCATACTTCTTAATCTTATGTTGAAGTTTTCAATATTTCTCAAAAAAAACATAAACTTAGCTATCTGTAGTAATAAATGGATAAATAGGTTATACTTAGTAATAAGAATAAATTCTTTGGTCTTCTAATGTTGAAACTCACTAACAGAAGGTGAGACCAATCACGAAAGGATGACCAATATGACTATAACAATTTATCAAGCAAAAGCTGGCGACGGAATTAAGAAAACAGGGGTAAAAAGAACGGATTCTTTTTTTAATACACCTCAAGAAGCTATTGTTGAAGCTTTAGCACTTAAGAAAAGAATGGATACACAATATAACAATGAAATAGAATGGGATTATAATGGGAAGGTTACTGGTTCCTATAAGAAAATGAATTTTTTGAGAGGTTACTTACGGGGAGACAAACATACGAATCCATTTTATTTACAAATTGTATCTTTAGATTCAAAAGAAAAGGCTACTGAACATTCTTTTAGTAAGGATGAAAAGTTACAGCCAAAAGAAAAAAAAGTTTTTAATAAGGTTTTACAGTTGTTTAAGTCGACCATTAAATAGAAGAGGTTGTCTCTAATCATGATCTGACTCCAAAATGAGCAAAGCTTTCTGAAGTATAAGCTCATGGTTTAGCACGTAGTAGCGATTGATGTGTGCTAAAGAGTAAAATCTTGATTAAAGAGACAATCTCTTTTTTATTTTTAAGAAAATAATTATAAAACCGACTTGACAGATATGAATTGACAGAATAATATAATGATAAGAATAAAACATGGTAAACATAAAGAAAATAAATCGTTAAAGCTGATTGGATGACCGAAGGCTTATACTTATTTTAGTATGAGCCTTCTTTTTTTATATAAAACATACTAAACTTATGGGATTTATTTGCTGATGAAGGATAGGAGATGGGTAAGATGAACTTTGAGATTATATTTGTAATTGCGGTAGTACTAGCGATGCTTATCTGTCTAATGAAGGAAGTAGCACGACCAGATTTTATTTTGTTTTGTGCGCTTGCAACCTTGTTATTATCAGGGGTATTGTCTCCAGCAGATGCTTTGAAAGGATTCTCGAACGAAGGAATGCTAACTGTCGCATTATTATTTATTGTAGCTGGTGCGATTAAGCAGAGTGGAATCCTAAACCACTTAGTTCAAAAAGCTCTTGGTTCAGGTAAGGGTCCAAAACGTTCTTTGATACAAATGATGCTGCCGGTTTCCGGATTATCAGCTTTTCTAAATAATACACCAATGGTAGTGATGTTTACGCCAGTTGTACGTAAATGGTGTAAGGATCGAAATATATCACCTTCAAAATTTTTATTGCCACTATCTTACGCAACTATATTTGGAGGTACTTGGACTTTGATTGGGACTTCAACCAATTTAGTCATTCACGGATTTATGTTAGAAAAAGGAATGAGTGGCTTTTCGATGTTCCAATTAGCGATTGTAAGTATACCAGCTAGTATTATTGGAATTATATACATGGTAACGATTGGATATAAACTTTTGCCAGATAGGAAAACTTCTGAAGAAACATTTGAAGAAAGTTCAAAGGAGTATTTGTCAGAGGCTACAGTAGAACCTCAATCTCCGTTAATTGGTAAAACGATCGAAGAAGCAGGTTTACGAAATTTAAAAGGTCTATATTTAATTGAGGTGATTAGTAATGGAAGTCGCACTGCACCTGTCCCTTCCTATAAGAAGATTAGAGAAGGCGATCGTTTAATCTTTACTGGACTATTTTCAACTATTGTTGAATTGCAAAATATACGTGGGTTAAAGGTGGAAACAGGCATTAACCTTCGTTTAGAGGATCTTCAAAATGGGAGTGCGTCATTGGTAGAGGCAGTTGTTTCTCATCAATCTTCCTTAATCCAAAAAACAGTGAAAGAATCAAAATTTCGTAGTAAATATGATGCAGGGGTTGTGGCTGTTCATCGAAATGACGAACGAATCAACAACAAAGTCGGGGAAATTAAATTAAAACCTGGAGATACGTTACTTTTATTAGCGAACAGAGATTTCCTTAATCGATATTCTAGTTCTAGCGACTTTTACTTACTTTCTCCAATTGAGGAGCCAGAAATCATTGATTCAAAGAAGTCTTATGTTGCTATTATTACGTTAATTTTGATGATTTCACTAGCAGCATTTGAAATTTTACCGATGTTTAAAGCGGCTGTTCTAGCTGTATTAACACTGTTTTTGACCAAAACCGTATCGTTTGAAGGGGCGAGAAAGTTTATACAATTTGATGTCTTGATTGTTATAGCTTGTGCCATTGGTATAGGATTGGCACTTGAGACGTCAGGAGCAGCTGCATTTATTGCCAATCATTTTGTTGAGATAACAAAAGGATTTGGAATCATTGGAGCAGTATTCGTTGTCTATTTTTTAACTAGTTTCTTTACTGAAATTATTACGAATAACGCAGCTGCAGTTCTAATGTTTCCTATATCTCTTCATATTGCTAATCAACTGAGCGTGGACCCAATGGCATTTTTTGTAACAATTGCTATTGCAGCTTCGGCCAGTTTTGCTACACCAATTGGTTATCAAACGAACTTAATTGTTTATGGACCAGGAGGATATCGGTTCTCTGATTATTTAAAAGTAGGAATTCCCCTTAACATCCTGTATCTAATTGTTACGGTAAGTATTGTTTATATAGTATGGTTGTAAACAAAGAAGAGGACACACAACGGGGGCCGAAGTTTCTGCTGTGGGATCCTCTTCTTTTTTAAGTTTTCGATAACGATATTATGTAAACAAAAAAACGGTTTGATATATTCATTGTTTTGCGATATTTGTCGAAAAGAGAAGAAAAAGGTAGACCGTGTTTCTTTTTTTCAGTAAAATTAATTTGATCTAAGCAAAAAGGGGAGTTTTTTATGCAGCAAACCAAACAACCTACAATGCTGTTTATAATAACGATGGTTGTTGCAATTCTATTTATCTTATTATTTATTTTTAGAATTAGTGGTTTACTTTTTCAATCAGAACAGGCGACTGCAAATGATGATACAGTAAAAGTAACCATTCTAACTTCAGATCAAGTTATTGATCAAAGTTGGGGGAGTTTGGCTTACAAGGGCCAACTAAAAATTGAGGAATTGTTCCCAGTAGAGGTAACTCTATACAGCGAACTAGAAACGGATGATTCTATTACTCAATCTGTTATTGAATCAATAGAAAATGAAGCAAAAGTTATTATAGGTCACGGAAGAGAATTTTCAGATATTTTCACAGCATTCGCCCCGCGATATGCTGATATTCAGTTCGTTACGTTACACGGAACGACCGAACATAACAATCAAACAGTCTATACATTTAATCAAGGAGAAATCGAATATATAGCTGGAATAGCAGCAGCTTTGAAAACGACTTCGAACAAAGTGGGGCTAATCGATGCGTTTGAAGCAAGAGACAGAAAACCACAATTTGAAAATGCTTTAAAGGAATATTTACCAGATTCTTCATTTTATTATAAAGTGGTCAATAGTCGAGAGGATGGAAAGCGAGCTGTTCAATTAGTAAAAGAACTAATTGAAGAGGGAGTAGATGTGATTTATTCAAGAGGAAATGCGTATAATCGTGATGTAATTGAGTATGCAAAAAATCACGATATTTATGTAATAGGCTATTTGGATGACCAGTCCTATATTGCTGAAGATTTAATATTAACGAGTGTAATGAACGATGTGTCTCAAGCGTATGTCTCGATGATGAAAGATTACTTTTCATCAGACGGAATGCCATCTGGGACAGTAATGTTAACAGAAAAAGATAAGGTCTATAAACTAGCTCCATTTGGACCAATGTTTACAGAGAAAGAAAAACAATATATTCAAACAGAGAAGGAAAAGATTCTTCAAAATCAGTTTTATTAAAAACATAAATAGGAGGACTAATGAGACAGTATTTAAAACATATAAGTTTTCGAAGCAAAATTTTAACAGTCCTCCTATTAACAACGCTTCTTTTAAGTAGTTTTTCATTTGTTCTTATTCAATCCATAGAGCAAATTAACAAAGGACTGAATGAGATTAATAAACATCATATTCCAGAGTTAGTTTGGATATCTCACTGGGAAGATGAATTACATACGAAGCATTACACAGTAAAACAGTTTGTAGTAAACGATTTATGCTGTGAGTTAGTTGAATCGTATAACTCAATCTCAAGGGAGTATGTAGACACATTATTAGTAAACTATGACGCAATTCCAGCTGCTCTTGAACCATTAAAATCGGAAATTGATTTACTTGATTTTAAAATCGAGAATGAGATTCAAGGGTTACTTACGTTCGGTGACAAAGAGGCTGTAGTCAATTTTATTGAAAGTCAATACTTTCCACATCATGCTGACATTAATTATGCTTTAAAAGAAGCTAAAGAAACCGCTCTAGAGTCGCTAACAGACCAATCTGAAAACTTTTCATCAATCATTCATAAGTCTCTTTATCTGTTGCTCTTTTTAACAGTTGGATCCATTGTTATTTCGTTTGTAGCAGCGTATAGAATTAGTGGCAATGTGACAAAACCGTTAGAGCAAATGGTTCAAAAAGTGGACAGGATTGCTAGTGGTCAATATGGCTTAACCGTTCAATCCAATGATCAAGTGGAACTTCAACAATTAACGTCTTCTATTAACAAGATGTCGACGAGGTTAAAAGATTCTTTTCACACCATTCTCATGGATAAAATATATAGAGAGCAAATCTTAAATTCATTACCTGTGGGGATTATTACGATTGATGAACAATCAAATGAGATGTCATATAATCATGCGGCAAACTTCCTACTTAAAGATGAAACACCAATACACGCCCCAAAAAACTCCATGTTTTGGAATGTGTTACATTCAAAAGAGATTATTCAGAACATAAAAGTTACTTTTCACTCCTCTAAGGGGGAACATGCATTGTTGGTTTCTCAATCGGAGTTAAAAGACCAACATGAGGTTATGATCGGTAGAATATTTTATTTTGTTGATATAACTGAAACAGAGAAATTAGAAAAAAGAATGCATCAATCTGAGAAATTAGCTTTAATTGGCGAATTGGCTGCAGGAGCTGCTCATGAAATTCGCAACCCATTAGCAGTCATTGATGGTTTTCTTTCTATAATGAATCAATCATTATCTGAATTAGAGATTCAAAAGTATCAGGTCCCCCTACTATTAAAGGAACTTGATCGAATAAATTCAATCGTAGAGGAAATGTTGCTACTAACAAAACCAAGTGCTCCATTATTAAATTCTATACGGTTGGAAGATGTAATAAACGAAATTCTTCCTTTAATTGAACGATCAGTCACGAGTGAAGAGGTTGATTTTTCGATTGAATTACACGCGAATTCGTTATTACTTGACGCAAAACAAATGAAACAAGTTTTTCATAATTTGATTAGAAATAGTATTGAAGCTATGTCCTATAAAGGGACAGTATCAATCTATTCTCGTCTTACAAAAGATGAGTATCATATTTTTGTAGAAGATAATGGTTCTGGAATACCAGAAAATTTGCAGGAAAGTATTTTTGATCCTTTTTTAACATCGAAAGAAGAAGGAACTGGATTAGGTTTGACGATTGTACAAAAAATCATAGAAAATCACCATGGGAAGATTAAGTTGCTATCATCAACGGAGAGTGGAACGATTTTTAAGATTACTTTGCCATTAAACTAAAGGATAGTGCTCAAAGCACTATCCTTTTCGTTATGAAAGAGATAGTTGAACAGGAAAAATAAAAGAGTATAGTGGATTATTAAGATTACTTTTTAGTAGGAGAAAATAATGCGTAAATCCTTTGCAGGAAAATATGGCGAAAATGAAGAAGAAGCAATTATCAACGTTTTTCAGACCAAAAGTTTCGCGGTTTTAAGGAGAACATAAATGAACAATAATGGAAATCGATCAGAATTAAAAACGTTTGCGATTCAAACTAGGCGTGAGCTCATTTACGATGTGTCGTTACGAGCTGAATTATTTGGCATAGAAAAGAATAGTCGTCTGCAAATTGAAAAGAAAAATGGCCAATTTATAATGAATGGATTGGTTTATCCAAAGAACATGGAATCCGCTTTTTTCTCTCTTCAGGAAAAATTTGATCATAATGGCTTTGATCAACTAATAGAGGAAGTAGCTTATACGTGGTTTAACCGAATGGTAGCCATTCGCTATATGGAAGTAAATCATTACATTCCAGACCGAAATCAAACAATGTCTGGTTTGTCAGAATCGAAGTTAACTTCATTTGTCTCTTCACTTGCTGCAATGAATGTCGAAATAGATGAGGAATCAATCTTATTGAATTATCGTAAGGGAGAAGATCAACTTGTTAATAGGGAGCTTTTCCTCGCACAATGTCAATTACTGCACACAATATTGCCTGCATCTTTCGCTAGAATTGAAGACTATACACAATTATTGATGCCAGACCTATTGTTAAACCCACAGTCAACTGTCTATCAATTTCTACGAAAGAAAAGCTTAACAGAAAGTTTCAGTGAGGTAGAAGTAATTGGTTGGATGTATCAGTTTTATAATAGTGAACCAAAAGATCAGGTGTTTGCTAACTTAAAGAAAAACCAAAAAATGGATAAAAACGAAATACCTGCTGCAACACAACTTTTTACACCCAAATGGATCGTAAAATACATGACTGAGAATTCATTAGGAAAGCTTTGGATAGAAGGTAACCCTTCAACATCACTTAAACAAACTATGCACTACTTTATCGATTCAAGTGAAACTAACGAGAAGCATAGCGTGCAAAGAGAGGGAGTAAATGTAGAAGAGATTACTTTTCTTGATCCTTGTGTCGGTTCAGGTCATATACTTGTTTATGCATTTGATCTTTTTTATGACATGTATATGGAAGCTGGTTATGAACAAGAGCGGATTCCTCAACTTATTTTAGAAAAGAATTTATATGGTATCGATATTGATGACCGTGCTGCACAGTTAGCAACGTTTGCTTTGCTTATGAAAGCAAGTCAAAAATCACGATTTTTATTACAGGAACCTTTGAAAATCAACGTTATATCCATTCAGGAGTCAAATGAGGTAGACATTGAAGGAATTGTTAGATTGCTTGCTCACGATGAATATGAAGCTTCTGAGTTAAATCAATTTTTATCATCTTTTGTAGATGCGAAACAATTTGGATCCATTTTACAGCCAGATCCTATTAACTTGCAAAAATACATTGATCGAATTCACAAATCTCAGCATCTTGAAATTACACTTGAAAATTATCAAGTATTTCAGCAATTAGAAGAAGTTCTTCAATTGTTACAACAGGGAGAATTGTTAGCTAATACATACGATGTAACCGTTACGAATCCACCTTACATAGGAATAAGAGGATTAAACCAAGCAACAAGTGATTATATAAAAACAAGTTTTCCTTATAGCAAATATGATTTGTCCGCCGTTTTTATGGAGAGAGCATTTCATTTTACGAAAGAAGATGGATTCTTTTCATTAATCAATCAGCAATCGTGGATGTTTTTATCAAGTTATGAAAAATTGCGGTTACAACTTTTTCGTGAGAGCACCATTTTGTCGATGCTTCACTTAGGTGCTCATGCTTTTGAAGACATAAGTGGGGAAATCGTGCAAAGTACGGCGTTTGTTTGTAGTCGATTACACAAAAAAGATTATATGTCTATTTATTATCGATTAGTCGATTATAAACAATCAAAATTAAAAAAAGAGGCTTTTCTAGCAGGTGAAAATAAGTATTCTTGTAAGAAAGAACGGTTTTCCATTATTCCAGAATCACCGGTAGTGTATTGGCTAACAGAAACTATGTCAAATGTGTTTATTAAAGGAACCCCATTAAAAGAGATTGCCGAACCAAGACAAGGTCTTGCTACGGCTGATAATGAGCGGTTTCATAGATATTGGTATGAGGTACGATTTTCTGATATTGGATTTTCACATAGTCGAGCATCTGCTGAAGCAAGTGAGAAAAAATGGTTTCCTTTAAATAAGGGCGGTCCTCTGCGGAAATGGTATGGAAATAATTACAAGGTTGTAAATTGGCAGCATGATGGTAAAGAGATACGAGATGACAAACTTCATAAGCTATCAATTGGTAAATGTTTGAAAAGTAATTCCAAGCCCAAAAATGTTCCATATTACTTTCGTGAGGGAATTACTTGGTCTTTAATAAGTTCAAGTAAATTCGGTGTTCGATGTTATCCTGAGGGAATGATTTTTGATGTTGGTTCACACGCCTTTTTTTGTGAGCAAGAGGATTATTATTTTTTTGCTAGTTTTTTGAATTCGAAAGTGGCAAGTACTCTTTTGCAAACGTTAAATCCAACAATTAATTATAGTTCCGGAGTTATTGCGAAGCTTCCCGTTATTCGTGCTAGTCAAAATGATCAAATCAACAAGTTAGCTCGAATGAATGTGGATTTAGCTAAACATGATTGGGATTCGGAAGAAACGTCATGGAACTTTCTACGACATCCATTTCGTACTTTTTTAGGTGAGAAACACTTGTCTGCGATTTACGAAAAATGGAAAGAAAAGAAAGAGTTTGTTCATCAAACAGTAAAAACAAATGAAGAAGAACTCAATCGTATTTTTATTAATCTCTATGGTTTGCAAGAAGAATTAACAGCAGACGTGCAAGAAAAAGATATTACGATAACGATTCCAGATAGAATGCGCGAAACGAAATTATTTCTTTCTTATTTTATAGGCTGTTTATTAGGGCGATATAGTCTAGATATGGATGGAATCGTGTTTGCTGGGGATGATTGGGACGCTTCAAACTATGTAACATTTTCACCTACACGTTTAGGTGTAGTTCAGTTGGAAAGTGACGACCTTCTTTTTCGTTTACGTGAATTTTTGAAAATTTGTTTTGATGAAACGACTGTTGAGGATAATTTGTTATGGTTAGCTCAATCGTTAAAAATGAAGAGGGAAGAGTCTGTTACGGAACGTTTGAAGCGATATTTCTCTGATGAATTTTACAAAGATCATGTAAAACTTTATCAAAAGCGACCTATTTATTGGTTAATCGAATCAGGAATTGAAAAAGGATTTCGTGGGCTAGTTTATATGCACAGAATGCAAATGAATACGATGGACCATATTAAATCAACGGTCGTAGCAGGTATGCATCAGTACGTAAGTGAATTGCTACAGCTTGATACTATGTGTGACAACAGCAGCTCTAAACGACAGATTGAAGCGTATCTGAGAAGAAAGAAACAACTTGAGGCACGTGTGAAAGAAGTCAAAACGTTCCAAGAAGTATTGGAAAAAACCAATGTTCACAATTTAGATTTAGATGAAGGGATAGGCAAAAATTACGATAATTTTTCACATATATTAGCTAATATATAGGAAGGGACAACTATATGAGACATGTCATAAAAGCAAATGACGAAACTTTACACGGATCATTTAGTAAAGATTATCAACCCATTTTAACGGTTCAATCAGGTGATTCAATCCAATACTCAACAGTTGATATTGGATGGGGATATAACGATAAAAATGGCAATAGAAAGGAATATTCGTCTAGAGAACGAGAGGAGATGTGGGGACATCCAATTGTAGGTCCTGTTTCGATTGAACACGCAAAACCGGGTCATGTACTTGAAGTGAAAATTAATGATATTGTTCCAAGTTGGTATGGCTGGAATTGTGCAGCTGGAAAATCAAACTGGCACAATGATCAATTGCAATTATCAAATTCAGAGCAGATACGATTTGATTGGACAATTGATAATGACAAACAAATAGCAACAGCAAAAAGAGGGCACCGAGAGTTTTCTGTACCTATTCGCCCTTTTATGGGGGTACTGGCAACTGCTCCAAAAGAATCAGGTATTCACTCGACCATTCCCCCTCGTTATTGTGGTGGGAATATTGATTGTAAAGAGCTAACCAAAGGAAGCACATTGTATTTACCGATTTCTGTTCGAGGGGCTTTGTTTTCGATAGGTGATGGACATGCTGCACAAGGAGACGGAGAGGTGTCTGGTCAGGCTATTGAATGTCCTATGGACCTTGTTGACGTTACTCTTACTATTAGGGAGGATATGCAATTAGCTATGCCTTATGCCAACACTTCTTCCGCTTGGATAACCTTTGGTTTCGATGAAGATTTAAATAAGGCAACAATTGCTGCTTTAAATGGCATGATATCCGTCATTCAACATCGATACGCTGTAAGTAAATCAGAAGCAACAGCATTGGCAAGTGTTGTAGTTGATTTACGAATTACACAAATCGTAAACCAAGTTAAAGGGGTACATGCCATTTTGCCTCATGGGGCCTTAAGGTGACTTCCGACTGTAGATATTAGGTTATTATTTGTTAGGAAAAATTGTTGAAGTATGGATTGAAACAGGTCGCTTTTGATCAAACTAGAATGAGTGAAACATTTACATGATAATCCATTCAAAGAGGTGATCGTTCATGACATTAGATTGGTTTGATAGAGTATCTGCAGAGTTACAAGACGATCTTGAATCCATTTGTGAGAAATATGATCAAGTTGGTCATATGTCAATTGACAAAGGAGCCAAGCATCCACGCATTGAATTTTTTGTTGAGACAGAAGATCTGGATCGTGAATATTTTTGTACACTCTTTTTTGACCCCTTTAACAATGAATTTTATATTGAATCGTATGATTTAGATCTAGATCTAAGTTCAAGAACGATACTTGAAGATATTGAAGATATTATTGATGCGGTTCATGAAAGCTTCCATGATTTTATGAATGATGAAGACTATGAAGAAGCTTATGAATATGATTATGAAGATGAAGATGAAGTTTATCTTGATAGTGATGAAGAAGAATATGAATATGAAACGCTAGATGTGGACTGGGAAACTCCAGAAGTAACAGCTTACATTGATGAAGATGAAGATGTTGAGATTACTTACAAGTTTGGTGTGATTCCGGAGACTGGAGACGGAATTCTTCAGCGAACGAACCGAGTCAAAACATCCGATGATGAATTAATCAAAGATGAGTTTAATTTCATTTTCAGTAAGGATGAAGCAAGTACAATCATAGCGATGATCGCTAGTCACATGGATTCAATACAGAGTCTAGATATCGAGTAAGTTGAGAGAACTCCTATTATGGAAGTTACTTTTTAGTACTTCTATATGGGAGTTCTTTTTGGATTGATGAAAAGCGGGTAGTAGAGAAAAAGGAATGCAACGTTTATGAATCAAATGAAGTTATTTTTATTTTGCGTTTTGCTATCTCGTATTGCTTGCAAAAATGGACATTTTGACCTGACTGTTTGATCATCACGTAAAAAATACTGTTTCCACTCTTGGTTATTTACAGAACCATATTCTTTTAATTCAGGATGAGGAGAAATTTGATCATAATGTTCAAGTCTCTTACGAATTTCCGCCTTCATTTTCTTTGCGTAGGTGGTGAACGCTGAAATTGATCAAGGACCCACCTTGGCGTGATAGCTAGCATAAAGTAAGGAAATGATCTACTCTTTCTCAAATGGTGAGCAGGAGTTGCACAGTACATAAAGTAGCGTTCCTCATGAAAGCAAAATTCCCAGCTTCGATCCTCCAGGTCATTAGAAATGGAAACAGGCCATTTTTTGGGATCTAATTGATGAAGTTCATTGAGTAGCTTCCAAAATAAATGTTCAAGAGAGTAAATATCAAGAGTTTTCATGTTTTCGGGAGTGTAAAAGAAGATAATAAGAGAGGTATTTTGACCAAATGATTTTGAATGGTTCGTATAATAGGTTAAAACGTTTGCTAATTCTAAGGCAGTTGCATCTTCTCTCGGATCTCCAATAAATGCAAAGCGTAAATGATTAGATAAAAAGCCTTGTATTGCGGGAATACAAGGAAATGGATGCTTTTTGTTGGTCATTTTCTTTTTAAATTGATGTAAGGCATCTTCTTGCCAAGGTAAAAACGATGTTGATTGTTCGTCATTATTTGAATGTAAGATCATACTCCACCCCTCCTAACACTTACTATATTTAGGAAGTGGATGATTGGTGTTTCTAAAAGAGGCTGGGACAGAAGCGTTTTTATGAATAAGAAATCCGATTGTTACGTTAGTTAAAGCATAGCAATTGCTTCGGAACTACACTTCGCTAAAGTTGTGCATCGTTCGTATTCTCATTTAAACACTCTAATCATGCCCCAGCCTCTATACTTACATTAAAAAGATGGCATTTGATCAAGATTATTTTCTTTAATTCCATCCGGTTCGCTTCTTAATATATCACGGCCGTACTTATGAAAAACATCCACATGTGCTAATTTTCCATCCTTCGCTTCTTGTAAAGCGGTTATATAATCAAGCTCTCGTCCAGCATTTGTTTTAAATGCAATTAAATCTCCGTCATCATTCTTTCGTACAGCAATAATACTCTCTTTACTTTGATCAATTGAGACAAATTCTTGGTCTTTTGCTTCGACTTCACCATTATTGCGGTATTGTTCATATATTTGCTCAAAACGATCGTTAGATGTCATAGGTTCCCACTCCTTCATCTTTTGTTTAGTGTATGTTTTTTTTGTTTTTGAATACAAAATAAGCGAATGTCTAAAAATAGAAGAAGAGAACCCATAAAAGGTTTCAGAAGGAGTGAAAAATGGGAATTATTGGGCTTTACAATTTCTTTACAATATCTTTACAGTAACGTTATTTACATTATCGTTACAATTTCTTAATATGTGAAAGGGGGCAATGGTTGTAGAACTTTGTCGACACGATATAGAGAAGGGCTGATAAAATGGATTTACAAACAATTCTGTTTATGTTTTTAGGAGGATTAGGAATCTTCTTATTCGGTATCAAGTATATGGGAGATGGCCTTCAAAAAGTAGCAGGAGATCGATTAAGAGATTTACTAGATAAATTTACAACCAACCCAATTATGGGGGTACTTGCAGGTTTAGTCGTAACCATTTTGCTTCAAACGAGTACGGGAACCACGGTTCTTACCATCGGACTTGTAAATGCTGGATTTATGACATTAAAACAAGCCATTGGTGTAATAATGGGGGCAAATATTGGAACGACAGTAACAGCATTTATTATCGGTATTAAAATTTCAACCTACGCCTTGCCTATTATTGCTGTAGGGACATTTTTAATTTTCTTCTTTAAAAATCAAAAAGTAAACAACTACGGACAAGTAGTGTTTGGCTTCGGTGCGCTTTTTCTAGGGTTAAATTTCATGGGAGATGCCATGAAACCACTACGTGAGGTTCAAGCTTTTGCTGATTTAACGGTTAGCATGAGTGACAATCCACTATTAGGGGTATTAATTGGTACGATCTTTACTGTAATCGTACAAAGTTCTTCTGCATCAATTGGTTTATTACAAACATTATTCTCACAAGGATTGATGGACTTAAATGCAGCATTACCAGTATTATTTGGTGACAATATTGGTACTACGATTACAGCTGTCTTAGCATCTTTAGGTGCTTCCATTGCTGCAAAAAGAGCAGCATTAACTCATGTTATCTTTAACTTAATTGGTACAGCGATCGTGTTAATATTGTTTAGACCATTTGTAGTTTTAATCTCTTACATTCAAGAAATGCTTCTTCTGAATCCTGAGATGACCATTGCATTTGCGCACGGAATTTTCAATGTCTCAAACACTTTAATTCAATTACCTTTTATTGCAATACTTGCATTAATTGTTACAAAGATCATTCCAGGTCAAGATTCAGCTATTGAATATAAGGCTCAACATTTAGACGAGCGATTTATTCGTGAATCTCCTTCTATTGCATTAGGACAAGCACAAAAAGAAGTATTGAGAATGGCAGAGCTTTCTGAAAAGGGTCTTGAAGAAGTTGGAAAATATATGAAGACACATGAAAAGAAGCATGGTGAATTAGTTCCACAATTTGAAGATGCAATTAACAATTTAGACCGTAAAATTACCGATTATTTAGTTCAATTGGCATCTCATTCCTTTACAGTTGACGATTCAAAACTTCATCAAACACTCTTAAATACTGTACGTGATATAGAGCGTATTGGGGATCATATGGAAAACATTATGGAATTAGTAGACAATCAAATTACAAACAAAGTAAGGTTCTCTGAGTCAGCGATTGCTGATTTAGATGAAATGTTCGATTTGACACTATCTACACTAAGACAGTCAATTAAAGCTTTAGAATTACATGACATTGACGAGGCCAGGTCTGTCTTAGAAAAGGAAGATAAGATTGATAAAATGGAACGTGATTTGAGGAAGAAACATATTACTCGCTTAAATGAAAATCGATGCACGGGTTCGGCGGGAATTATTTACGTTGATATCGTTAGTAATTTAGAACGTGTTGGGGATCATGCCGTTAATATTGCAGAAGTTGTAATTGGAGAAGATTAATAAAATGGAAAACGACTGGTTATGAGAGAGAGAAGGCCAAAAACGACCTTCTCAGTTCCTCATATAAAACCAGTCGTTTTTCTTTTAATACTAAAAAAAGTACTAGAAAAAAGATAGCTCAATAAAAATTGCCAATGCTACTAAAAACTGCAAAGGTTATGATTTGATTACAATGGAGTTTACGGCATAATATAAGAAAGAGAATACATTCACAAAAAAATTTGAAGATATGTCATGTCACACCTGTTAAAGGAGTAACAGTATGAATAAACTTACTGCCGTGTATCCACTAGCCGTTGAGCATACAAAAAAGAAAGTAATGGAGGATATTCAGCGTTATTTAGAAGAGAAAGAAACCATGCCCTCTTTTGAGAAGTACCTTGAGGAACGTCAAAATTATGTAGAACAAATTTGGGTGAATGTTTGGTTGAATAAAATAACCAATGATGTTTCAAAAAGGGAAAAAAAGTCCTTTCTTTCAGAGAGAAATTATGAAGTTGATGGTGTGGACAGGAAAATAATAAATCGACTATTCCGAAATGAAATGAGGGATTATCGTCCTTTTGCTGTAGTAGAGTGGATTACAACCACTTTTACAGGACATGAAAAAGAGTGGCAAGAACTTTATGAGCAGGCAAAGGTCAATTTGATTAAGCGAAAAGAGGAGGAACAAATAGTACAGAAACAAAAGGAAATTAGTGGGACCATTGAGTCTGTTTTGCAGCAAGTTTTAGAAAAAGACCAAGAAGAACTATACTTGTATATTCGACATCGTGTAAGCCAACAACTTGCTTCCGATTTTAAAACGAAGCCAAAATACCGTAAAATAGAAACATTTAAAATTGAAGAAGAACTAGAAGAGATAGGGTCCTTTTCCCCAAGCGATTATTTTACTGTCTCTAAGTTCTTTGATGAATTAACTGGTGCTGTCCAAAAGGCGTACTATTGGGAATATGAAAGGTATCTTTTTGCCTATCAACGGTTTATTAATGAAAAATTAAGGTTGTATGTAAGTAGGCTTGTACTAGAGAGGCTTTCAGAACAATTGTATAGGCAATATGAAGAGGCCTACAATCAGCCTTTATCAGAAGTGGCCATTCGTCTAATTGTTAAACCGTATCTTTCTTACTGGGAGAAGAGGTTCTTTTCAAATATTCAATTAGAATTATTAGAAGACCTCTTACATCTTGCTGACATTCCATTTGATTTAGATGTGCATCGAAAAAAGTATCAGCAAGATTTAATTGAACGGGAACGAAAAAAGGCCGAAGAAGAGGCTGAAGCAAAAAGAAAGCGGGAAGAAGAAGCTCGAATTCTAGATGATATTTTTGGACGTGAATATAGGCCATCAGCTGGTAGAAACATTCGCTATGTTTTGCATATCGGAGAAACAAATACAGGGAAAACCCATCATGCGTTAGAAAGAATGAAAGCTGCAAAAAGTGGATTGTATCTTGCGCCACTTCGTTTACTGGCTCTAGAAGTATACGACAAGTTAAATGCTGAGGGTGTTCCATGCATATTAAAAACAGGGGAAGAAGAAAAAATAGTAGAAGGAGCTCACCATAATTCCTGTACTGTTGAAATGTTTCACGAAAAGGAATTTTATGATGTTGTTGTCATCGATGAAGCACAAATGATTGCAGATAAAGATCGAGGCTTTTCATGGTATAAGGCTGTTACAAAAGCACATGCAAATGAAGTTCATATTATCGGCAGTCGAAATGCAGAAACCATGGTTTTGCAACTCTTAGGTGACTCTGAAGATATAGAAATCCATGATTATACACGTGATATTCCTTTAAAGGTTGAACGGAAAGAATTTAAAATAAGTCATACGAAAAAAGGTGATGCCTTAGTATGCTTTTCAAGAAGGCGAGTGCTCGAAACAGCTTCGCAGCTACAAAAAAATGGCCACTCTGTAAGTATGATTTATGGAAGTATGCCTCCTGAAACTCGTAAAAAACAAATGCAACGCTTTATAGATGGTGAAACAACTGTTATTGTTTCAACTGATGCTATTGGCATGGGCTTAAATTTGCCAATACGAAGAATTGCATTTTTAGAAAATGAAAAATTTGATGGAACGAGAAGGAGAAGACTCACTTCACAAGAAATTAAACAAATTGCTGGTCGAGCAGGTCGAAAAGGCATTTACGATATTGGAAAAGTAGCTTTTACAAGTGAAATTAAATTAATGAAACATTTATTACAGCAAGAGGATGAGTCAATTCAAACGTTCGCTATTGCACCGACGAATGCTGTTTTTGAACGATTTCAAAAATATTATCGTGACTTGGGTACCTTTTTTGAACTTTGGGATAAATTTGAAAGTCCAAAGGGGACCAAAAAAGCAAGTCTATCAGAAGAACGCGAGTTATATGAGACCATTCGAAACACGGAAATTGAAGCTCGTCTTTCCATGATGGATCTTTATGGATTTTTGCATTTGCCGTTTTCTTCAAAGGAACCAGGTTTAACCGAACAATGGCAAGAAAAAATGATTGCCATTGTTAGAGGCAATGATTTACCAGAACCCCAAATTGTAAAAGGGTCACTTGAAGAACTTGAACTTTCCTATAAATCCATTGGTTTACACCTCCTGTTTTTGTACAGACTGGAACGAAGAACAGAAGCAATTTATTGGGAGCGAATCCGAGAAGAAATTAGTGACGGAGTTCATGAAGTATTGAAAAATGATGTTAGAACTCTCGCCAAAACATGCAAATACTGTGGGAAAAACATGTCATGGGAACATGAATTTACGATGTGTGATGAGTGTCATAAAACAAGATATAAGCAAAGAGAACGAGGTGGATATCGCAACCGAAAGTATTATAGGTGATGTAAGCAGGTTGGACCCTAAGGATAAGAGGAGGCCACTATAAAAGACAAAAATCGCACCTTTTTCAGTGGCCTCGATAAGAGGGGCAGGCCTTGTCTTAGAACAAGTTATTCAACTTCTAAAACACGGTAGCCATGTTTGTTCAAATCGTGAAGGATTTTTGCGAGATTCGGTGTTTCTTCAATTTTGATAAGGAGTCTTCTAAGGTAATTTGAATCAGCTTCAAATCCAATATCAGAAATAATATTAACGTTGTACTTGGTTATAATTTTGGATACACCAAGTAATGTACCAACTTGATTATGCACACCTAAAAGGATACGAATTCCTTTAACGTTCGTACCAAAACAGGATTCAAGTGTCTGTTCAACGATTGAGCGCTTTATAATGCCAACAAATTGATCACCGTCAAGAACGGGAACAAATGGGTACCTTACAATAATAGGCAAACAATCTTCAAAATGACCTTTCCTTAAATCAACAAACTCATTTGAAGTTGTTTTCTCTATGCAGTGATCAATGGGATCCTTATGTAGTTCTTCTAACGAAGTTTGAGCGGGTTTTGATTCATAATATTCTAGGATAGAACGCTTACTTAAAATTCCTAGAAAAGAAGAACCATCCTCTGATATAACAGGCAGGCTGTAATGAGATTGCCCAAAAACATCCAACGCTTCACGGATTGTCATTTTAGGCTTAAGTAAGACAAGTTCTTTTAAAGGCGTTAAACAATTTCGAATAAACAAGCGAACCACCCCATTCATATAAAATTGTTTTGCTTCTTTTTTATTATAATAAGAATTGAGTAATTTAGAATTCTTTTCTTAAAAAGGGCATTTAGGAGGCACCCTTTATAATGGATTTAATCGATAGGAGTGAAAGAAATGAGTAAGGAAAATGTGTTAATACTAATAGGATTTTTCTTTGTAAATGGCCTGTTAATTGGGAGTTTATTTACAGGGAGAGAATATATTATGGAGATACTGATCTTTACAGCAATTGCAAATGGATTGTTCGTAGCCTTACTTTTCTATTTAAGAAAACTAGGGACGGACACGTAATAAAGGATAGTCGAAAGAGCAAAACGAAAATCGTTCTGCTCTTTCGACTATTTGTTTTTTCGTTTAGCAATTTCTTCAGATACGATAAAAGCAAGATCTTCATTGCCATAAAGGGATAATACGCCGAGTAGAGTTGTATCCGCAATGTGTTCTGACTCGTGTTTTGGTACGGTTAGATCAATTGCATGTTGTAATGCGGGATTTGATAATTGATTTGGGTACGCTTTTTTATACAGCTCTTCTGGATTTAAATCGTTATTGACGCACCACTGGGCAAATACAAGAATCATCATATGTTCATCTTGCTGGTAATTAGTAATAATTTTTTCTTCTAGTTCTTTTTGGTTCATTTTAATTCCTCCGTTATTCCATGTCCTTCATCAATGTGTTTAATTGTTTTAAAAATTGCTTATTATAAGAAGTGATAATGTGGGTTCTTGCTTTAGCAAGTGGAATTTCTGTTTTGCAACCACGACCTTGGCAAGGGACCAATTCTTGATCTACTTGAATTAAATACTTTTTCCTCTTTTTACATACTGGGCAAGTAGCACTAATTAATTGAACCGATGCTCCTTTAGAAAATGCTCCTTGTGTTTTGTCTTTCGTTTCCTTCGATAACTCTTGAAATAGCACAGCATTTGTTGCAGCTCTTCCTGTTCGTTTAATTAATGTTTCAAGGGTTAGCAAGGGTTTCGGATTTCTCACGGGCTTTTTCTTGACTGTAATGTTATCGTACTCATCCATTTCTAATAATCCATATCCTTTAGGGATCTCTTCTATTGTTAACAAATCGACAGGTGTTAATAAGTAAGCATAATCAGCAATTTGATGATATCCATAATCAGAGTGTAACACGTCATCTCGTAAAAAATCAGAACGTGTCGCTTTTACCTCAATAATTCGTGCTTCTTTTCTTTTTAAGTTAATTCCTAAAGCATCTGCTTTAAACCGTTTCCTATGTACAAATAATTTTACTTCGTTTGCACATAAATCTGTCATTTTTTCTTTTAACCAGTATAGTGATTGCGTCTTAAGATGCTTGTGAATCTTACTTTCCATAATTCAATCCTTCCTCTAGTGACTATAACCAATTTAATAAATGCAAAAGATAAATGCATGTTGTTAACGTTACCCCAATAATAGAAATAAACCATACGTTTTGTTTTATGATCACACGTGCGGGTTGGTTCATAAGTTTTGCTGCCATAAGGACTTGGCCAGAAAATGGTGAAATTTGAGTTGAAACCGTCCAAGCAATCAATATAAGCAATGCTAGGTATTCAGGGCTAACACCAAACTGATCAGGAGATAAGGCACTCCCTATTCCAATTACGATAATGACAGGATGAATGCCTATTTGGGCAAGCAGTGTTGCTAATATGACAAGAAGCAAACTAATGATAAAAACAGAGCCAAATGAGACTTGAAATAACATGGCTGATAAGTAACTACCTACATCTGTAAGAGCCATAGCCATTCCTAAATAACCAGCACTAATAAAAATAGCCAGTTCATTTTTGAGACGAATGAAAGAAGACTCCACTTGTTCAACAACATCATGAATAAATGGACGCAATATTTTGGTGAAAATCGCCCAGAAAAGAGGAAGAACAACAGCTAACATCGTAACAACCGTTAACATCTTTACAGGTAAAAGATAGTCTAATAAAAATGAGAACGAAATAAGGACAAAGCAAAAAGCTAGAAAGGCTTTAATCGACGATGAATTCGTTGGGATCTGATCAGCTGTCTTCGTTTCGATAACAGGGTCATCGGCAAAATGAATTTGTTTAAACATTATGATGCATATTGCTATATAAATCGTGGCAAGGAGTAAACCATACCCACCAATACTAAACCATGCTACATCAAACAATACGAGGACCAGTCCTACATTTACAAAATAAGGTGACCAAAGCATAGAAGTAGCAAATGCTCTCATAATCGTTAAAGTCAATGCCTGATTTCGATAACTAGTAAAGCTCTCATCAGCGATTCGTTTAACTATGGCCATAGAACCAAAGTTGAGTAAAGTACTCATCGTTGCTGTTAATATGAAACTTAGACGATAAGGGTGCTGACCGGCCTTTTTTTGTCTTGATTGAACTTGATCTTTTAAAGCTGACAAATAACCAGCTGTTGACATGAATGTACCGATTATTGGAATTAACAAAAATAAGGAAAGCAAATTTACATTTTCACCAAACGCTAGGGTCGCAACATAAAATCCACCACTTTCCAAAATGAAACCAATCGTACCAACAGTAAGAAGGAGAGTTACAATCAACCGATTTATTGTCGTTAAATAAAAAATGGAACTAAAAAGTAAGAGAGCGCAGAGAATGCTATATGTAATTTTAAGTATGTTACTCGGGAAAAAAGCTTCAATGAGGTAAAGAGTTGATGTTACATAACAGATAACTCCTAAGACTCGTGTTAGATGATGTTGCGTAATACTCATCTCCTTTTCCTAGTAAATCATTTAAACATCCCATTCTATTCTAAAATGAAAGAGGAGCTTGGTAAAGGAAAAGGTTGTAGGATTAAAGACGAAATCGTACTAATTACAAAGTTTTCATTATATGAATGAATAAGATTTTGTTTTCTTGTCATTATGTGAGAGGGGTTGTTTTATTTGGATATTAAGCAAGCCATTTTAACTAGAAGAACGATTGGTTTAGTAAAAGACGATCCTATTCCTACTGAGTGGATCAAAGAAATTCTTCATGCCGGAACATTTGCCCCGAATCATTATCGAACAGAACCATGGAGGTTTTTTGTATTACAAGAAAAGGCTAGAAATCGCTTAGGGGATGTGTTTGCTGAAGTAACAAAAACTACTCTAGAAGATCCAACATCAGATGATAGTAAAAAGAAATTAGAGAGAAGCAAAAGCAATCCATTACGGGCACCTGTTATTATTGCAGTCGGGGTAGAACCAAGTACAAAAAAGAATGTCTTATTAAAAGAAGAGTATGCTGCTGTCCATAGTGCTGTTCAAAATATGCTTCTAACGGCACACAGCTTAGGTTTAGGTGCTATTTGGAGGACAGGAGCGTTATGTTATGCAGATCAAGTGCGAGATTTTTTGGGTTTATCAGAAAGAGGTGAGGTAGTTGCCTTTATTTACTTAGGCTATCCTAATATGGAAACACCTCAAGTGATAAAGAGTTCTTATCAAGAAGTGACAACATGGCTTCAATGATCAATGAGAGAAGACCCTTTCTTCTCTCATTCTTATTAATATTGAAGGCGTTAGGTAAGAAAATAACGAA
Source organism: Alkalihalobacillus sp. MEB130 (assembly GCF_032335535.1). Taxonomy (NCBI): domain Bacteria; kingdom Bacillati; phylum Bacillota; class Bacilli; order Caryophanales; family Bacillaceae; genus Alkalihalobacillus; species Alkalihalobacillus sp. MEB130. The sequence goes on along the minus strand of NZ_JAOANA010000015.1, from coordinate 5,257 downwards.
AAATATAATATGAACTAAAAATCGATTGTGATAAAAAGAGCAACCCCCAAATAAAGGCAGGGATATAAGTGAGCTTTTGAAGATTTGTAGCATCTCCAGCGCTTTTTGAATGAGTAATGCTTAAAAGAAAAATCGCAATGGAAGCTAACACAGACTGTACTAAGATAATACTAGCTAGTAAATGAACGACCATTTCTTTTATAGAATCTAATTGAAAATAAATCATAAACGAACATCCTATTACATAAAAGAGAAGCCATAAAATCCCAAAGAAGTTCCGAACCCATAAACATAAATTAATAATGGCAAAGCTGAGAAATACATAAAATAAAAGCATGACATTACCAGATGTAATAAGATAAAAGCTAATTAATGCCATAAAAGAAGCAAATGTATAACCTGCATATGCGACAATAATGGAGCGAAACCGTGATGTGGATGCTGTATAGGCAACGCCGTCTGTTGTTGAAAACAAGGAAATCGAATAAACCTTACCACTTGTTAGTAAGGTTGCAATTGCATGACCACTTTCGTGAATGAGCGTATGGATTGTACCAAACAATGATCGGATGATAGGAATGAACGAAATGATTACAGCAACAAGTATATAAACAAATATTTGGTTCATAATAATATCCTCCTATTTTCTTCATCCTACCCTAATTGAACAGGATATAAAAGTAATCTCTTTTAAGGTTATGGATCAGACGCAACTTACTAGCATTAGACAAAAATAGGAAACATGTTATCCTTATACTATGTTTGGTACATTAAATACTTGGAGGCAGTTTAATGAATTATATGTCAGTAATCGTCCCGATCATTTTCCTCTTAAATACAGTTTTGGCGATTATGATTATTTTTTTAGAACGGAGAAATGTAAGTTCGATTTGGATGTGGGTACTAGTATTAACCTTGCTGCCACTAGCAGGCTTCTTTCTATATATTATTTTTGGTCGAAACCTTAGTAAATCGAAATTATTCAGATGGGATGAAAAAAGTTATCATTTATTAAAACGTTTAGTTGCTTCTCAATTGACTTCATTTCGTGAAGGCCGATTAGAAGCTGAAGACAAGGCCATCATAAAATATAAAGATTTTATTATTATGAATTTAACCAATAATGCTTCACTGCTAACTCAAAATAATAAATTAGATGTGTACATAGATGGAGAAGAAAAGTTTCAGTCATTATTAACGGATATTGACCAAGCAAAGAAACATATACATATTTTATATTACATTATTCGTGATGATGACCTTGGGAATAAGCTAGCTGATGCTTTAGCAAAAAAGGCAGATGAAGGGGTTGAAGTAAGACTACTATATGATGATTTAGGTTCTCGAAGCCTAAGCAAAGCATTTGTTCAAAAAATCAAAGCATCTGGTGGAGAGGTTGAAGCATTTTTTCCTTCTAAAATACCTTTTATTAATTTAACCATCAATTTTAGAAATCACCGTAAGCTCGTGGTGATTGATGGGAAAATTGGATACATTGGTGGTTTTAATGTTGGGGATGAATATTTAGGCTTAAATGAAAAATTTGGTTATTGGCGAGATACGCACTTACGTATTATGGGAGAAGCTGTTAATAACATTCAAACTCGTTTCATACAAGATTGGAATCAAGCTGCAAGAAAGGAGTTATTAATAAAAGACTTTCGCCTTCCTTTTCATCATCCTTACGGGCAATGTGGCATTCAAATTGTATCAAGTGGACCTGATTCTCAACTGGAACAAATAAAAAAAGCTTATATTAAGATGATTTTATCTGCAAAAAATTATGTGTATATCCAATCACCTTATTTTATCCCAGATGAAAGTCTTCTTGACGCTTTGAAAATAGCCTGTTTTTCTGGGTTGGACGTTCGAATCATGATTCCGAATAAACCCGATCACCCGTTTGTTTATTGGGCTACATTTTCTAATATAGGTGAGCTTCTAAAGTTAGGAGCAAAAATTTATATTTATGAGAATGGATTTCTGCATTGTAAAACAATTATCTCTGATGATGCAATTGCTTCTATCGGTACAGCAAATATAGACGTCAGAAGTTTCCGATTGAATTTTGAGGTGAACGCCTTTTTGTATTCAGAAAAAGAAGTGAAAAAGCTATCGGAAATCTTTCAACATGATATGGACCATTCTAGAGAATTAACTTTAGAACAATATGAACAACGATCAATCAAGATTCGATTCAAGGAGTCCGTTTCTAGACTTTTATCTCCAATCCTTTAAGGAGATGAAAGTAGGCGCATCCTTGAAGTTAGGGGTGGTTTTTTTGTTTTTAAAACCATTTGAAACAAAACAAATGCTTGAGGCGATATTAGGGAGTATTGATGAAGCCATCCATGTTGTCAACTCTGAAGGAATGACAATTTATTATAATGAAGTTGCAGCTAACAATGATGGGACGAAGATTGCCGATGTACTTGGAAAGCATGTTCTTGATGTGTTTCCATCGTTAAATAAACAATCTAGTACGTTGTTGAAAGTACTTGAACATGGCAAGCCTATCTACCAACAAACACAAACATATAAAAATCGAAAAGGACAATTGATTGATACAGTTAATACAACTCTACCCATAAGAGCGGGCAAAACGATCATTGGTGCAGTGGAAATTGCCAAAGATATAACGACTGTCAAAAATCTCTCTCAGGCGTTGCTTGCTCTTCAAGAAAAAGTGAACACTGATCTTTCCAAGCCTCTTCCTTTTACAGGGGCCAAATATGATTTCAATCATATTATTACAACCAATACAGAGATGTTGAGGATAAAGGAACTAGCTAGAAAAGCAGCAAAAACATCATCCCCTGTGTTAATTTACGGAGAAACGGGAACGGGTAAAGAGTTGTTAGTGCAAGCGATTCATAATGCTTCTAGTAGAAAAGACAGTTCTTTTATCGCTCAAAACTGTGCGTCTTTACCTGCATCTTTATTAGAAAGCACGTTATTTGGCACGAAAAAGGGAAGTTATACAGGTGCAGTGGATCGAATGGGTCTTTTTGAACTTTCTCATAAAGGAACCCTTTTTTTAGATGAAATCAACACAATGTCTTTGGATTTTCAAACAAAACTTCTACGTATTATAGAAGACGGAGTTATTCGTCGCGTAGGTGGAATGGAGTCTTTCTTAGTAGATGTAAGGATGGTCGTAGCTATGAATGAGCATCCATTAACTTGTATTGAGAAAAAACAGTTGCGATCTGACCTATATTATCGTTTAAATGTTTTTTTTCTTGAGATTCCCCCTCTTCGTAAGCGAAAGGATGACATCGTGTTGCTAGCACGACATTTTGTCAAGAAATTTAATTATTCTTTTCATAAATTGGTTGTCTCTATAGATGAAGAAGTGCTTCAGATATTAAATAACCATGACTGGCCTGGAAATGTACGTGAATTAGAGCATGCCATTGAGTATGCGATGAATGTCGTTGATGGTGACACAATTCATGAAGAACATTTACCGGTATATTTACAAGGAAAAAGGGGATCAATGGCGAAAGAAATACCCCCTTTATCTTTACGTATGACATTAGAACAAACCGAGAAAGAGATGATTATACGTGCATTAAACGAATGCAATCAGAACGTTTTACATGCGGCGAGTCAACTAGGTATTCCGAGGCAAACATTACAATACAAAATGAAAAAGCATGGTCTCTGAAACAAGAAAGGAGAATGCGTGTGCAATCTGAACAAAAAAGGTTCCAGACACCAAGCTATGTTGCAGATGTCTTCTTAGATTATTTTAATCAACGGGTACGCGTCGAAAATTATAGAGGAAATATCAAACAAATAATGATTGTCTTGGATCAACTAGTAGACGACCATCAGTTCACAAAAATCATCTTTCATGCAAAGCCTGAACAGTGGACGCAGTTGCTTTCGTTTGGATTTGAACTTGAAGCTGTTTTTAAAGGATATAGCAATGGATCTGATCAATACGCGATGGCGAAGTATAAGACAAATGACCGTCGAACAAGTGAGCATTGGGTGAAGGAAGATGATATCTTATTAGATGTTTATCAAAAAGGCAGGGATGTAAAAGCAAAAGAACTGCCTGAAGAATATACGTTTAGAAGAGCGATAGAAAAAGACAGTACGAAGTTGGCTGAGTTATACAACAAGGTTTTTGATATTTACCCAACCCCTATGAACGAAGCTCACTATGTTCAAAAAGTCATCCAAACAGGCTCCATATTTTATATTGTAGAATGCAAAGGAGAGATTGTTAGTGCTGCATCGGCGGACGTTAACCGTACTTATCATAATGCAGAATTAACGGACTGTGCAACAGTACCTGAACACCGAAAATATGGACTTATGAAAAAAATATTACAAAAGCTAGAAGAAGAATTAAAAAAAGAACAGATCTTTTGTGCTTTCTCCATCGCCCGCTCCTTATCATTTGGAATGAACGCTGTTTTTTATCAACTTGGATTTGATTACACAGGAAGACTAAGAAAAAATTGCTATATTTATGATAAATTAGAGGATATGAATGTTTGGGTTAAAGATTTAAGTGATTTTAATAATTAACAGTTGTCTCGTCTCCATTATGGCGGCGGGGATTTTTTTTGCTGTTTAGCAAAATTCGAATAATTCAAACGCTCATGTTAAAAATAATCAAAACGGACAAAATGAATAGAGGTTATTCATTGATTATGATTAATAAACAAGAAAGAACGGAAGAGGTGGCTCGTTATTATGAAGCCATTACTAATACAAATAGTGAATATGTGAAGTACTGGTTTGAAAATATTTACGGTCATTGGGATTATTGGATTGTTGTTTTGCTTACTATTTCCCCTTGGATTATATGGTTTCTTGTAAGAAATAAACAGAGTCAAGGGAGATTATTGATGGCTGGTTTGCTCATGATGCTATTTGCATCATCATTAGATTTTCTCGGCGTAGTATCGGGGAGGTGGTTTTATACAACCGATGTTATCCCAACATTACCATCGTTTCTTCCTTGGGACGTTAGTATTTTTCCTGTACTTATTATGTTGTTCATACAATTTAAACCAGAGCTGAACCCCTGGTTAAAAGCCCTGGTATTTTCGTTGTTCAATTCATTTGTTGGGGAACCCTTTATGAAATGGTTAGGATTGTATGTGTCTGTGATTACGGCCAGTGAAATGTACCACCAATGACATTCTATTTACCACCTAGTGACAAGAAATGTACCAGCAAATGACAAGCTGTTTACCGCTATACCTTCTGTATAATTATTGAGCACACCTTCAGG
>NZ_JAOANA010000014.1:0-126094 GCF_032335535.1 Alkalihalobacillus sp. MEB130 | reverse complement strand
TTGCTTTGACTGGAACGTGGCGCTGGCTCCGCACGATGCGCGCCGAAAGGAGAAGGGCATTCCTTTCGGCTTTAAAAGAAGGCATCGGCTCCGCGCAGCGCATAGAGTCAAAGCAAAAAGGTAAAAACCAACCTTTTTGCTTTGACTGGAACGTGGCGCTGGCTCCGCACGATGCGCGCCGAAAGGAGAAGGGCATTCCTTTCGGCTTTAAAAGAAGGCATCGGCTCCGCGCAGCGCATAGAGTCAAAGCAAAAAGGTAAAAAGCGACCTTTTTGCTTTGACTCTATGATAAAATAGAAATAAATGTTCGTATGAGAGGGAGAACGCTTTGATTGAATATGTTATTGGGAATTTAGTGGATATTGAAACGCAATATATAGTAGTGGATCATCAAGGGTTAGGGTATCAAATTTATTGTCCGAATCCTTATCGATTTCAAAGCAAAATGGATAGCTCTGTTCAAGTTTTTACATATCACTATGTGAGGGAAGATGTGATCCGCTTGTATGGGTTTGAATCAAAAAAAGAGCGGACTTTATTTGAGAAGCTGTTAAATGTGTCTGGGATCGGTCCAAAAGGGGCGTTGGCTATTTTAGCAACAGGTGAGCCTGAGCATGTGGTTCATGCAATAGAGGAAGAGGATGAAGCATTTTTAGTGAAGTTTCCTGGAGTTGGAAAGAAGACAGCTCGTCAGATTATTTTAGATTTAAAAGGGAAGCTTGATGATTTTGCTCCAAATTTATTTAACCAAAGTGGTGTGATTGCAACTTCAACGAAAAGTCTCACTAAGGAAAATGAATTTCTTGAAGAAGCGTTTGAAGCGTTGCGTGCACTCGGTTATGTGGAACGTGAACTGAAAAAAGTTCGACCACATTTGGAGAAGGAAGACATGACGACAGATGCTTATATTAAAAAGGCACTGCAGTTATTGTTGAAAGGGTAGCAAACGGTAGGGGTGAATCAAAATATGGAAGAACGAATGGTGTCTGCCGAAGAACAAGGAATGGAAGATTCTCTTGATCAACAAATTAGACCACAAAAACTCCAACAGTACATTGGGCAAGAAAAAGTAAAGAAGAATCTCCACGTTTTTATGGAAGCTGCTAAAATGCGGGAAGAAAGCTTAGATCACGTTCTTCTTTACGGTCCGCCTGGGCTTGGGAAAACAACGTTATCGGGAATCATTGCAACCGAAATGGGGGTGCAAATGAGAACAACGTCAGGTCCAGCTATAGAAAGGCCAGGGGATTTAGCTGCCATTTTAACGGCGCTTGAGCCAGGAGATGTTTTATTTATTGATGAAATACACAGACTAAACAGAATGGTGGAAGAAGTACTTTATCCAGCTATGGAGGATTTCTGTTTGGATATTGTTCTCGGGAAAGGTCCCACTGCCCGGTCCGTTCGGCTAGAATTGCCACCTTTTACTCTTGTTGGGGCTACGACACGCGCTGGAATGTTATCGGCTCCTTTGCGTGATCGATTTGGAGTATTAGCGCGATTAGAATATTACACTGAAAAAGAACTTTCCATCATTGTTAGTCGTACCGCAGAGATTTTTGAAACGGAAATTGATCAAGAAGCTGCGGTTGAAATTGCACGGCGCTCAAGAGGAACTCCTCGAGTAGCGAATCGATTGCTTAGACGTGTGAGAGATTTTGCTCAAGTAAAAGGGGATGGAACGATTACCCTTGAATTGGCTCAAAATTCTCTGGAACAGCTGCAAGTAGACCGTTTAGGACTTGATCATATTGACCATAAATTATTATACGGGATGATTGAGAAATTTCGTGGTGGTCCAGTTGGCTTGGAAACCATTGCTGCTACTATCGGAGAAGAGCCCGATACAATTGAAGATGTATATGAGCCTTATCTTTTGCAGATTGGTTTTATTCAGCGAACGCCTAGGGGGAGAATCGTTAGTCCAGCTTGCTATGAGCACTTCAAGTTGGAGGTCCCAAAATCATGAATACATTTCCAAAAGTATTAATTGCAATCGGTGTTTTATGTATTGTCATTGGTGGTTTATGGTTACTAATCGGACGCTTTATTCCTCTGGGCAAACTTCCTGGGGATATATTGATAAAGCGTGAGAATACAACTTTTTATTTTCCGATTGTAACGAGCATTGTTATTAGTATCCTGTTATCTTTGCTTTTCTTTATTATAGGGCGCTTTAGGTAAAGTTGCATCGGGATCAGAGTTTGGGTATGATTACAAAGATAATAAAAAAAGTATGGATATTATATAAAAAGGTGAATGCAAACATGAATGTAGAAGACTTTGATTTCGAATTGCCAGAAGAATTAATTGCTCAGACGCCGCTTCCTGACAGGACGGCGTCTCGTTTGCTTGTTCTTGATCGAAAGACGGGACAAACGGAAGATCGCCATTTTGTCTCGATCATAGAAGAGCTACAAGCCGGAGATTGTCTTGTATTAAATGATACGCGTGTGTTACCAGCAAGGTTGTATGGTGTAAAAAAGGATACGGGAGCCAGTATAGAAATTTTGTTACTAAAGCAATTAGAAAATAACGAATGGGAAACACTTGTTAAACCTGCAAAACGTGTAAAAGAGGGTTCCGTTATTGAATTTGGTGATGGTCGTTTAACAGCAGTCTGCACAGGTGAAGCTGAGCACGGTGGGCGAATTTTGAAAATGAGTTATGAAGGGATTTTTCACGAAGTGTTAGATGAATTAGGAGAAATGCCTTTGCCGCCTTATATTAAAGAGACGTTACCTGATCAAGAACGGTATCAAACTGTATTTGCTAAAAATCGTGGTTCTGCTGCTGCTCCAACAGCGGGGTTACATTTTACGAAAGAATTATTAGAAAAAATTGAGGAAAAAGGCGTTCACATTGCCTATATAACGTTACACGTTGGGCTTGGAACGTTTAGACCAGTCAGCGTCGAAAATATTGAAGAGCATGAAATGCATGCTGAATTTTACCAAATGAGTGCTGGGACGGCAAGGCTATTACAATCTGTAAGAGAAAGTGGAGGGCGGATTTTTGCTGTTGGAACGACATCAGCAAGGACACTGGAGACGATTATGAAAGAACATAATCAATTTCAAGAAGCTTCAGGTTGGACGTCCATCTTTATCTATCCAGGTTATGAGGTACGTGGATTTGATGGTTTGTTAACGAACTTTCATTTGCCTAAATCAACTTTGGTGATGCTTGTTAGTGCTTTTGCTACTAAGGAGTTTGTGCTAAATGCTTACAATCATGCAGTAGAGCAAAGGTATCGTTTCTTCAGTTTTGGTGATGCGATGCTAATTAAATAGAGAAAAAAAGGAGGAATAGAGATGGCTGCTATCACATATGAACATATAAAGACATGCAAACAGTCTGGAGCACGTCTTGGTAAAGTCCATACCCCACATGGGACGTTTGAGACTCCAATTTTTATGCCAGTGGGAACGTTGGCGACAGTTAAAACAATGAGCCCGGAAGATCTATACGACATGAATGCCCAAATTATTTTGAGTAATACGTATCACTTATGGTTAAGACCAGGTCATGATATAATTAAAGAAGCTGGTGGCTTACATAAATTCATGAACTGGGATCGACCTATTTTAACCGATTCTGGAGGATTCCAGGTCTTTAGTTTGAGTGACTTGCGTAAGATAGAGGAAGAGGGCGTTCATTTCCGTAATCACTTAAATGGAGACAAGCTATTTTTAAGTCCTGAGGGGGCAATGGAAATTCAAAATGCCCTTGGATCTGATATCATGATGGCTTTTGACGAGTGTCCACCATATCCAGCAGAATTTGAGTATATGAAAAATTCTGTGGAACGGACAAGTCGTTGGGCAGAAAGGTGTTTAGAAGCACATGCACGGCCAAATGATCAAGGGTTATTTGGGATTGTTCAAGGTGGCGAGTATGAGGAATTAAGGAAACAAAGTGCAAAAGATCTTATTTCCCTTGATTTTCCTGGCTACGCTATTGGAGGGCTTTCTGTTGGTGAACCTAAAGATGTGATGAACCGTGTGCTTGAATTCACAACTCCACACTTGCCAGAGGATAAACCTCGTTATTTAATGGGTGTAGGATCTGCAGATTCATTAATTGATGGAGCGATCCGTGGAATCGATATGTTTGACTGTGTCTTACCTACGAGGATTGCTCGTAATGGAACGTTAATGACAAGTACGGGTAGATTGGTCGTTCGTAATGCAAAATATGCTCGCGACTTTAGACCATTAGATGAAAATTGTGATTGTCATGTTTGCCAAAATTATTCAAGAGCCTATATTCGTCATTTGGTTAAATGTGAAGAAACGTTCGGTTTTAGATTGACCTCTTACCATAATTTATATTTCCTGTTAAACTTAATGGAGCAGGTAAGACAGGCAATAAGGGAAGACCGTTTACTTGATTTCAGGGAAGAGTTTTTTGAGCAATATGGTTTTAATAAACCTAATGCAAAAAATTTCTAAAAAAAGTCTTTATAAGTGGTCTTGATCTGTTCGATCGGTCTCATGCAAAAATATAACGCTTCCAAATATTGGGGTTTGTTTACTAACGAAAGGGGGGAAACTAGATGGAGCTTTTTGGAACATTACTTCCACTAATTTTAATGTTCGCGATTTTTTACTTCTTACTTATTCGTCCACAGCAAAAGAAGCAAAAAGCAATTCGTGAGATGCACAGTGCGCTTCAGCGTGGTGATAAAATTATCACAATTGGAGGCCTTCATGGAACGGTTGATGCTGTTGACGAGGATACAATCGTGCTTCTTGTAAATGACAATCGAAAGCTAACGTTTGATCGTGCAGCTATTCGTGAAGTGGTTAATCCAGATTGATTAGTACATAAGAAAGCGCAGCGAGTAATCGCTGCGCTTTCTTGGTGTTTTATTATTTTTACTTGTTGCTACTTAGATTTACACCTATGATCCCACCTAAGGCCGCTGCCAAAATGTAGCCTCCATGATACATGTATTGTTCATTGCTAAATCCAGTATTATAGCCTAAATATTGAATGAGAAACGTTAATACTGAAAATAAAAGTGCCGTGGTAGCACCTGCCATCCAACCCTTTTCTTTTGCTTTTGCTCCTGAGATTGTCCCACCTAAAAACATCGTTACAAACGCAACACCTGTAATAACCCATTTCACGGAATGTTCCGTTAAAGAAGTGAACGACAACACGATAGAGACAACTAAACTAAATGATAAAGCAAGAACCAAGATGGTGGTTAGACCAAATAAAACCGCTGGAAAAAATCCTCGAAATGCCAATACAATCTCTCCTTTCATATATGAAAATAAATAACCGCTTACTACAGCTTATTCAGGCTTGTATAGAATAGACGTTAAATTTGCTTGTCTTAGAAAACGGACATGTTTTATTGGTGCTTGTCATAGGATGGTAGAAATGCGAGGGAGAGGAGTACGGACATGGGGGTAACCTTAGCTTTAATTATTTTTCTTTGCAGTTACTTCTTCATCATTACGGAAAAACTAAATCGAGCTGTCATTGCCTGCTTTGGTGGGGTACTCATGCTTGTATTTGGTGTGTATGAAATAGATGCTGCATTCTTACATCATATTGACTGGCACACGATCACGCTCTTGTTGGCAATGATGATCTTGGTTTCTATTACAAGCCAAAGTGGTTTTTTTGAGTATGTCGCCGTATCATTGGCTAAGTGGGTAGATGGACGGCCGGTTCCATTGCTGATTGTTATTTCAACATTAACAGCATTTGGATCTGCATTTTTAAATAATGTCACAACGGTTTTGCTAATTGTTCCAATCATCTTTACGCTTACAGCTTTATTAAAGTTACCGGCAGTTCCTTTTTTATTGTCGCTTGTTATGGCATCCAATATTGGAGGGACAGCTACTCTAATCGGTGACCCTCCGAACTTGATGATTGGGCAAGCTGTAGACCATTTAACGTTTAATGACTTTCTCATTCATTTAAGTCCAGTAGTCATCATTATCTTTATTGTTGTGATGTTCGGCTTAGTTGCTTTGTATCGAAAGCAGTTAGTCGTAACAAAAGAAGATCAAGCCAAATTATTGGCAATTAACCCAACTACATATATTAAAGACAGGAAGCTATTAATTAAATCTGTATCTGTCTTAACGTTAACAACAGTAGGCTTTGTATTACAGCCTTTTATTCATGTTGAATTAACAAGTATCGCTATGGTAGGAGCTCTTCTCCTTATGTTAATCACGCATGAAGAGCAAGATATGGAGGAAGTATTCCGTTCGGTTGAATGGGTCACGCTCTTTTTCTTTATTGGGCTATTTCTTCTTGTCGGTGGGTTAAAGGAAGTTGGGATTATTGATGAAATTGCCAAATCCATTATTTACTATACAGAAGGTGATTTGCCTAAAACGTCATTATTTATTCTGTGGGGTTCAGGCATATTATCAGGCTTTGTAGATAATATTCCTTTTGTGGCAGCTATGATTCCTGTTATTCTTGAATTCCAAGAATATGGAATGAGTAACCTAGACCCACTTTGGTGGGCATTAGCCTTAGGTGCTTGTTTAGGAGGAAATGCAACGATTATTGGGGCAACGGCCAATGTGATTGTTGCAGGGATGGCTGTTAAGGCAAAACATCCGTTTAGTTATTTAGAGTTCTTAAAAGTGGGATTGCCAATAGCGATCATCTCGTTTATCATTTCTACGATTTATCTATACTTCAGATACCTCATTCATTTCATGTAGGGAACTTCCAAAAGCTACAAATCATGTGTTTTTCCTCCCTTGGTCATACTAACCTATAGACATGGTTCAGACGCAAGGGAGGAATATTTGATGGATTACATGACAATCATGCTGCGAACGATATTCATCTATTTCATAATCCTCTTTGTGCTTAGATTTATGGGGAAACGCGAGATTGGACAATTATCTGTGTTGGACTTTGTTGTATCCATTATGATTGCAGAATTAGCTGTTGTGTCTATTGAAAATATTGAAGTACCTATGATGTACTCGATCATCCCAATTGTTATTCTGTCCACCATTCAGATTGTTTTGGCCCTCATTTCGTTAAAAAATAATGATTTACGTAAATTAATCGATGGTAAACCGTCCGTGTTAATAAACGAAGGGAAAATTGATGAAGGTGAAATGAGGAAGCAGAGATACAATTTTGATGATCTTCTCGTCCAGCTAAGGCAAAATAAAATAAGCAAATTGTCTGATGTTGAATTTGCCATTTTAGAGCCTTCGGGGAAGTTATCGGTCATTGAGAAAAGAGAAGAGGGTAGCGATGAGTTTACACCCAGGCTGCCTCTACCGCTTATATTAGACGGTCAAATTCAAAATGAGCATCTTGAGCAAATTAATCAAACTCAGTTATGGCTCCGGCAACAAATGCGGAAGCTTGGGTATCGTGATATTAAGAAGATTTCCTACTGTGCTTTAAAAGATCGAGATACGTTTTTTGTTGACTTAAAAGATGAAAGGTGAAGACCAAGCTATTGTTCCTTTTGGAGATGGCTTGGTTTTTTCATGCTTTGCTGTTTTTAATTACTATTCCTTATTGCTGCCGTTACATTGCGCTTCAGGCACTTGCTTTCCGCGGGGAGGAAGCCAAGCCCCCACGACTTCCGTCAGTGGTGTCTTGCCTTTCCCTCTTTTTCCCGCAGGAGTCAATTACCTTCCGCTCCATTTCACTATGGTTCTGGTTCTGAAACTCAATAACATCATACCTTGCGAAAAAGTAAAAAAGGAACGACAAAGAAGAACTAGAAAATCTACTTAGATTTCTAGTTCTACAACTTGTGATTGTCTTTAAGTTACGCTTTAGGAATAAGTGTGCTTATCCATTTTCCGACAACGGGGATTCGGTTGGCTTCTTCTTGTTTTACTAATCCTAGAAGGAGCATGAAGGTGCAATAGAAAATTCCTGTTACGCTTATGGCAAGAAGTGTTTGCCAAAGCTGTGAGAATGATGTGAAAGCATACTTTAAACATAGAATCCCAACCAAGCTTGATAAGACAATGAGAAGTATGGATTTTACTACTACCTTTGTTTCAATGGTAAAGCTGATTGTTTTTGCGATCGATGCAAAGTGTAATAACGTAACTAAGACAAATCCAATTACAACTGCTAGTGCAGCCCCCATTATGCCTAATTCAGGTCTTGAAGCAAGTACAAAGATGGCGGCCATTTTAATTACGGCTCCAAAAAGGCTGTTCATCATCGCGGCTTTAGCGAGGTCCAAAGCTTGCAGAGTAGCTTGTAATGGCCCTTGGAAATATAAGAAAATACTAAAAGGTGCCATTAATTTCAAATAAGTAGCAACCGTGGGTGCATCATACATGAGATCCATAATCGGTTCCGCATACACGTATAAAATAACAGCCGAAATTCCACCTGATAAGAGGGCGAGTCGTAAAGCTTGATTTAACCGATGGTGAATCGTTTTATAATGTTTCTTGGCAGCTGCTTCACTTATAGCTGGAACAAGAGAAACGGAAAGGGAATACGTGATAAATGTTGGCAACATCAAAACAGGGATGACAAAACCTGCAAGTTCTCCGTACTGCCTCGTAGCCATAACCGTTGCTACTCCGGCAAGTGCTAAACTTTGGGCAACGATTATCGGTTCAAAAAATAAGGAGATCGAACCAATCAAACGACTTCCGGTAGCTGGCAAAGAAATGGCCATTAAATCTCTAAACGTTTGTTTTCCTTCTTTAGCGTAACTGAAAAAGTTACGACGAACCTGGAAGCGTTTATTTCGTTTAAACATCAAAATCATATAAAGTAACGAAGCTAGTTCCCCGATTACAACAGAAGCCATAGCCCCGGCTGCGGCATATTCAACACCCATTGGTAAGAAAGCACTTGTCATGACCGCAACGAGTGTAATACGGACAACTTGCTCAATCACTTGTGAAAAAGCGGTTGGTTTCATATTTTGACGCCCTTGGAAGTATCCGCGCATAACGGATGAAAGAGCCACAATAGGCACAATAGGCGAAATCGCAATTAAAGGATAATAGGCTCTTGAATCGGTTAATAGTGTATTAGCTACAAATGGAGCAAAAGCAATCATAGCAACAGTGAAGATAATACTTAATACACTAGTAATCGCTAAAGAGACAACTAGAATTCGTTTAATTCTTTGTCTGTCCTGTTTCGCTTCAGCTTCTGCGACTAATTTTGATATCGCAACAGGTAGTCCCAACTGTGTTAGTGTTATGACTAGAAGCAAAGTTGGAACAGCCATTTGATAGAGGCCAACTCCTTCAGCTCCCATAATTCTTGCGACAACTATTTTATTAACAAAGCCTAGAAATCTTGTAATAAGACCGGCGATGATTAATATGAGTGCTCCTTTTAAAAATGTTTGCTTCGTCATGTATAAGCCCCTACCTTCACAAAAAAATGATGGATATTTCGCGTTATTATTTATATGCTTAGTAGTGGGGCAAGCATGACAAGTAGTTACATAAATCAAGACAACTTTAGAGAGGATGGATAAAGTGAAAGAGACTATTCAACAGTTTGTTTTTGATCATTTTGGTTTTTTGCCACCTGAATTAATTGTTGTTTTGATCTCAGCGTTGCCGATTTTAGAGCTACGTGGAGGAATGCCGATCGCTCACCAACTTGGTTTATCGTATTGGGAAGCCTTGCTTTATGGAATTGGTGGAAACTTACTTCCGATTATTCCGATCTTGTTATTATTTCAACCAATTAGTAAATGGTGTTTAAGATTCAAAGTTTATAAACGTTTTTATGATTGGCTATACAATAGGACGATGAGAAAGAGTGATAAGGTAGAAAAATTTGGTGCGATTGGACTCATTTTATTCACAGCGGTTCCATTACCGACGACAGGAGCTTATTCAGCCAGTCTTGCTGCTATATTATTTTTTATCCCATTTCGATTTGCTTTCTTTGCTATTGCAACAGGAGTTGTGATTGCGGGAGTTGGCATTACGAGTATACTGTATTCTGTTTTCTAATTAGGAGGAGGAAGGTATGGAGAAACAACAATTTGAAGTTTGGAGAAGTGATGTTGAACCAGCTCTTGTAAGCAAGGTTGATGAATTTCATTTTCTCGGTTACGACCGGGCTACAGAAGATCAGGTGTGGGACTGTGTCCTCTATCAGCTAAGAAAAAAGAAAGAATTCATCCACATTAGTACGTTTGTGAATGAATTATTAACGTTGAAACCACAAACCTATATGACATGGTTGACGGTTCATGCATATAAAGATCCAACAGATTGGTTTGCGGATATGGAAAATGCATCTAAAGCGTAAAAAAATATATTTCGGAAATAGTATCTTTTCGCGCTACAAGTTGTGATGTTACAATTTGTAGCGCCTTACATAAGTGATACCTTAAATTGACAGAGATTTTCTATAAAAGCTATAATGGGACTATTGTGTCTATGAATGTTCGGAATGGACAAGTAGTCTGTTTCATAAAGGAGGCAGAAAAGGAATATGGTGAAAAAAGGAAGGATTTTCGCTTTTTTCCTTATTGTCGCTATTCTCGCAGGTTTGATAAGTACAACCGTTATGGGAGTTGCGAAGGAAATTAAGCTAGGTCTCGACCTCCAAGGTGGGTTTGAAATTCTTTATGAAGTAAAACCAGCACATGAGGGTGACGTAATTGATCAAGAAGCATTGCGGGCAACTGTGAGTGCTCTGAATCAGCGTGTAAATGTTTTAGGAGTTTCAGAACCAAATATCCGTATTGAAGGGGATAATCGTATCCGCGTACAACTTGCTGGAGTTGCGGACCAGGCTACAGCTCGGGAGTTACTTGCAACAGAGGCGAGTTTAACCATTCGAGATGTATATGATGAAGTACTCGTAGATGGAGCAGATCTACGACAAAATGGAGCAAGTTCTTCATTTCATCCAGATACAAATGATCCAATTGTAACACTAACGTTAGATGATGCGCGTCAAATGGAACAAATTTCAAGAGATATGTTATCAAGACCACCAGCAGAGAATCTACTCGTCATGTGGTTAGATTTTGAAGAAGGTGTTGACTCTTATGCAGAGGAAGCGTTAAAAGAAGATCCAAAATACCTCTCTGCAGCAACTGTTCGTGAAATTATTTATTCGAATACAGCAACGATTAGTGGGAATTTCACCCTTGAAGAAACACAATTCCTTGCGGAAGTGTTAAATGCAGGTGCATTGCCGGTAGAACTGGAAGAAATGTATTCCAATTCTGTTGGTGCTTCTTTAGGGGAACAAGCGATGCAAAAGACGGTGTATGCAGGCTTTATCGGTGTCGCCCTCATATTCGCATATATGCTGTTTTATTATCGTTTTATGGGAATAATTGCTGTTATCACGTTAAGCACGTACATTTACCTTGTATTACTGGTGTTTAACTGGATGAATGCGGTCTTAACTCTGCCAGGAATTGCAGCATTAATACTCGGAGTGGGGATGGCCGTAGATGCCAATATCATTACGTACGAACGAATAAAAGAAGAAATCAGATCTGGAAAATCGGTGATGTCGGCATTTAAAGCTGGAAGTCGTAGATCTCTTTCAACAATTCTTGATGCCAATATTACAACGATTTTAGCAGCAGCTGTCCTTTTCTCGTATGGGACAAGCTCAGTACAAGGCTTTGCTGTCATGTTAATTGTCAGTATTTTAACAAGCTTTGTAACAGCTGTTTATGGATCGAGGCTTCTTCTTGGCTTATGGGTGAATAGTCGAGCTCTTAATAAGAAAACTCGTTTGTTCGGTGTGAAGGAAGGTGAAATTAATGAGCTTTAATTTCCAAAATCGCGAGATAGACTTCGTCCAACATCGAAAAAAGTTTTTCGCTTTCTCAGGAATTTTCAGTTTAGTGGGCATCATCTTATTGCTTACACTTGGCCTAAACTTAGGTATTGACTTTGAAAGTGGTTCACGAGTCGATTTGCTCTCACCTGAACCACTCACGCAAGATGTGATTATGGAAGAGTTTGCGCAGATTGGATTTACTCCAGATGATGTGCAGCTTGGCGGAGATCAAAATGAAATGGCTAGTGTAGGCTTTATAGGGGTATTAGGCCCAGATGAAATAAATGAGATACAAGCTCATTTTGCTAGTGAATATGGACATGAGCCAAGTGTGAGTACGGTTGATCCTATTATTGGTGCTGAATTAGCACGAAACGCATTAATCTCTGTGTTGATTGCTTCTGTTGGGATTATTATTTATGTAACGATTCGATTTGAATTGTTATATGGGATAGCAGCAATTGTAGCGTTGTTGCATGATGCATTTTTTATTATTGCTGTCTTTAGTTTGCTTCAAATAGAAGTAAACGTACCATTTATTGCAGCCGTCTTAACGATTGTCGGGTATTCGATTAATGATACAATTGTTACGTTTGACCGAATTCGGGAGAACATGAAGCTAGCTAAGCGAGTAAAAGACTTTGATGATTTAGCACGTGTCGTAAATAAGAGTCTTGTTCAGACGCTAGCACGTTCGATTAATACGGTTCTAACGGTTGTCTTTGCAGCGGCAGCTATCTTCATATTTGGTGGAGAGGCAATCCGGTCATTTGCGCTTGCTTTATTAATTGGTCTAGTAGCAGGTACATATTCATCTATGTTCCTAGCATCACAGCTATGGTTGATTTGGAAAGCGAAACAATTGAAAAAAAAGAAATTCAACTCTCAGCAGCAACCTGAGGGAGAGCCAACAGTATAACATGCGTGGAAGTATCAAGAAGGGTCTCAAGGGTGAAAATCATCCTAATTGAGGCCCTTTTCTCTTTTGATACTTGTTGTTTCTGCAAAAGATGAATGATGAGTTTTATTGATGGTAAAATAAGTACAGAAGAAAGATATGAGAATCAAAACAAGACAAAGTAGGTGTTGGGGTGTCCGAAGCAGATGTACGTTATCGAAAGGTAAGATTTGCGGCATGGGTTGGGATTATAGGAAATATTATATTAGCTATTATTAAAGCGGTTATAGGGATTATGGCAAACAGCCGAGCGCTAGTGGCAGATGCTGTACACTCAGCTTCTGATGTGGTCGGCTCCGTTGTCGTTTTAATCGGTGTCCGTGCGGCGAAATTGCCACCGGATCGGGACCATCCATATGGACATGGAAAAGCCGAGTCTGTAGCAGCCATAATCGTAGCCGTTTTGTTGTTTATTGTTGGCTTCGAGATTGCTCTTGGTGCATTTCAATCATTTTTTGAACCTGTAGAGGTACCAAAAGTTATTGCTATTTATGCTGTTATTTTTTCAATCGTTGTGAAAGAATTAATGTTTCGTTATAAGTATCAATTGGGTAAGAAGTATAAGAGTGAGGCGTTAATGACAGATGCATGGCATCATCGATCAGATGTCTTCTCTTCTTTCGCTGCCTTAATTGGGATAGGTGCAGCCATTTTAGGTGGGTATTTAAATATCCCATGGCTCGTTTACGGAGATTCCGTGGCGAGTGCGTTTGTAGCTATTTTGATTGGGAAAATGGCGTGGACTCTTGGAAAACAGTCTATTCATAATGCGTTAGATCATGTTCTTCATGAAGAAGATACAGTTGAGATGAAAAAGGCGGCAGCGAGTGTCGAAGGTGTCCTTAGAATCGATGAGTTCTTGGCAAGAGAACATGGTCATTATGTGATCATTGATATAAAAGTTTCTGTTGATCCTTCTATTACGGTAGAGGAAGGTCATACAATAGGAAAAAGAGTAAAGGTTCGACTGTTAGAAGAGAAAAATGTTCATGATGTGCTTGTTCATATTAACCCTTACAGAAAGAAAGAAGATAGCGGAGAGGAGTTGGATGAATGAGGGGACAATGGAGTTTAATTCTTGGGTTGGTGGCAGCTGTCGTTATCGCAATTTTTGCTGTTATAAATGTTGAGGCTGTTCGGGTCAATTATATGTTTGGAGTGGCAGAGTGGCCACTGATCCTAGTCATCTTAGGGTCCGTTCTTATGGGGGCTATTATAGTCGGGGCTGTAGGAATGCTTAAGATTTACCAATTACAAGCTGAGATTAAACGATTAAAAAACAAACAAAACGATTCAACAAAAGAACTGAATCACCAATCCAACGAGGCTAAAAAAGCAGCGGGGAAAAGTAAGATAAAAACTGAAAAAGAGGAAAGATTCCAGTCTAAGGAAAAGAATGAATGATCGTTGTAACCCCTTGAAAGCTCATGTATAATGAGACATTCAAGGGGTGTTTATATGTTAAAACCAAAAGCAAGATGGAGAATAAAGGAACAAGCATCCGATCAAATAGATCAATTAGTAAATGAACTAAACATTGCTCCTTTAGTAGCAACGTTGCTCTTGAATCGAGGTTTCGAGACCGTTGAAGCTGCTAGGCGATTTTTAAATAAAGAAGAAATGTCCTATCATGATCCGTTTTTATTGGATGATATGGACCGAGTCGTATCGAGAATTCGTGAAGCCGTTGAGAAAGAGGAGCGAATTCTTATTTTTGGTGATTACGACGCAGATGGAGTAAGCAGTACAACCGTTATGTACAAAGCCTTACAGTCTATAGGAGCTCAAGTAGACTTTTATATTCCTAATCGTTTTACTGAGGGATATGGACCAAATGAGCCAGCTATTCGACGAGCGAAAGAACAAGGATATGGCTTAATCGTTACGGTTGATACCGGAATTGCAGCTGTTCACGTTGCAGCTGTGGCAAAAGAGATTGAACTTGATTTTATCGTGACCGACCATCATGAGGCGCCACCTGTTTTACCTGATGCCTATGCTATTGTGAACCCGAAAAAACCGGGATGTCCGTACCCTTTTAAAGGGTTAGCAGGTGTCGGGGTTGCCTTAAAGGTAGCACAAGCGCTCCTAGGTCGGGTTCCTACAGAGTGGTTAGATATTGCGGTTATTGGAACGGTAGCCGATTTGGTTCCTCTTATCGATGAAAACCGTCTTTTAGTTATGGAAGGACTACATGTTCTGCAATCGACTAGTAAGCCTGGTTTAATTGCATTGAAGAAAAAGTGTGGAATTGAATCGCAAGTTGTTCAAGCTGATCATGTTGGGTTTGGAATCGGACCTAGAATCAATGCTGCCGGTCGCCTAGACTCAGCAGATCCAGCTGTCCACTTACTTTTAGCAGAAACGCAGGAGGAAGCGGAGCAATTGGCAACAGAAATCGACTTCTTAAATAAAGAGCGCCAAGCTGTCGTTAGTGAAATTGCAGAAGCCGCCGTTTCTGTAGTAGAAGAGCACTATCCTCCAGATGAAAATGACGTATTGGTTATTGCAGGAGAAGGTTGGAATGCAGGAGTAATTGGAATCGTTGCCTCACGTCTAGTGGAACGATATTATAGACCAACAATTGTCTTAAGTATTGATAGAGAAAAGGGACTCGCGAAAGGGTCAGCGCGAAGTATCGAAGGCTTTGATATGTTTGAAGAACTTTCAAAAAGCCGAGATATTTTGCCACATTTTGGTGGTCATCCAATGGCAGCCGGGTTAACAATGAATGTTGATGATTTAGACGAGCTTCGAACAAGGCTTAACCAACAGGCAAAAGAGGTTTTAACGGAAGAAGACTTCAAGCCTGTTACAGCCATTGATTTAGTCGCTACTGTCGATGAAATCTCAGTGTCTGTCATTAAACAATTAGAACAACTTGCTCCTTTTGGTGTAAGTAACCCAACGCCTAAAGTATTGCTTCAGAATGTCCAATTAGATCAAATGAGGAAAATTGGAAGTGATTCGAATCATTTGAAAGTCGGGTTTACAGAGAATGGAGCCACTCTAGATGGGATAGGCTTTCACCTTGGTTATTTATCAGATGAGATCACTTCGCATGCAAAGGTATCTGCAGTTGGTACGTTATCTATTAATGAATGGAATGGTCATGTAAAGCCTCAATTAATGATTGATGATATGGGTGTTTCAGAGTGGCAGTTATTTGATTGGAGAAGTATTCAGAAAGCTAGATTGGCGGAGCGCCTACAAACGATACCGCCTGAAAATCGAGTATTGATTGCATTTAAGAAAGAAACAAAGACCATACTAGGACTTGAAAATGAGACTGTGTATACAGTGGGTGAACATAAAGAATGGGGTAATTTATCTAATAGCTATGTTGTTTTACTAGATATACCAGAGGAACGAGAACAATTGAAATGGTTACTTTCAAACCATGGACAACCTAGTCGAATTTATGCGGTCTTTTATCATGAGGACGATTCTTTCTTTACAACAAATCCGAATAGAGAACAATTTAAATGGTACTATGCATTTCTTTTAAAGAGAAAATCGTTTAATATTAGAAAGCACAGTGAAGAATTAGCCAAATATAAAGGCTGGTCAAAAGAAACGGTCACTTTTATGTCACAAGTATTTTGTGAACTTGGTTTTGTAACGATAAACGATGGCATACTAAATGTAGCTAACGATCCACAAAAGAAAGGCTTAGAAGAGTCTGCAACGTACCGACGAAAACAAGAGCATGCGAAGATTGAAAATGATTTTGTTTATTCTTCGTACATGGATCTAAAACAGTGGTTTGCTCAAGTAATGGCTGATTCTATAGAAGAAACAATGATCAAGGAGACGGTGTAAAAATGGATTTTAAGAACTATATTCAAATTGTAGAGGACTACCCAAAGGAAGGGATTCGTTTTAAAGACATTACGACTCTCATGCAAGATGGAGCTGCGTATAAAGCTGCTATTAATGAAATGGCCGATTATGCTCGTGAGAAAAATGCTGATGTGATCGTAGGACCAGAGGCGAGAGGATTTGTCGTAGGGTGTCCAATTGCTTATTCGTTGGAAGTTGGATTTGTACCCGTTCGAAAAGCAGGGAAACTTCCACGTGAAGTGATTTCAGTAGACTATGGTTTGGAATATGGAAAGGATAGCTTAACGATTCATAAAGATGCGATTAAGAAAGGTCAAAGGGTTGTCATTACAGATGACTTATTGGCAACAGGTGGAACAATTGAAGCCACCATTAAAATGGTTGAACAGCTAGGCGGAGTAGTAGTAGGAATTGCTTTCATGATTGAACTTGGCTACTTAGATGGTAGAGATCGCCTGGAGAAATATGATCTATTTTCTTTAATGACTTATAACTAAAATTACATGATGTTGGGTGGCTTAACTTGGTAGGTTATGTAAGTAGGAGGATGGCAGAAATGCGGACTATTTCTTTCTATTTTTATGATCATCATTAGTTGGGTTACCCTCTTTTGTTATATAAGAAGAATAAGGGTGTGTTTTCCTTTTTTGGGTAACCTTTCATACAGTAAAGAAAGTTTCGTCTTTTCTCTTTACATAGCGCGGAAACTTACCCATAATATAAAGAAATATTGAATCGTAAAAAGGTGATTTCATGACGATAGATCAAGTTCTAGAGAAGGCAAGTCGGTATTTAAATAAGGATGACGTCGCTTTTTTACGAAAAGCTTACGAATATGCTGAACAGGCACATGAAGGTCAATACCGGAAATCAGGGGAGCCCTATATACTTCACCCTATTCAGGTTGCAGGAATTATTGTTGAGCTCGAACTTGACCCGAATACAGTTGCTGCGGCTTTTTTACATGATGTAGTGGAAGATACAGATGTGACGGTAGAGGATTTAACGAAAGCATTTAATGAACAAGTAGCTATGTTAGTAGACGGCGTGACGAAATTGAAAAAATTCAAGTATAAGTCAAAAGAAGAGCAACAAGCAGAGAATCATCGCAAAATGCTTATTGCAATGGCTAAAGACATACGTGTCATTTTAATTAAGTTAGCTGATCGTCTTCATAATATGCGAACACTCAAATTTATGCCGCCAGAAAAACAACGTGTGACGTCAAATGAAACGTTAGAAATTTTTGCGCCATTAGCTCATAGACTCGGGATATCAACAATCAAGTGGGAATTAGAAGATACGGCTTTACGTTACTTAGATCCACAACAATATTATCGGATTGTTAATTTAATGAAAAAGAAACGTGCAGAGCGTGAGAAGTATTTGTCCGGAGTGATGGATACGATCAGTGAACACTTGAATGATGTGAATGTACAAGCTGAATTATCAGGTCGACCAAAACATATTTATAGCATTTATCGTAAAATGGTGCTTCAAAACAAGCAGTTTAATGAAATATACGATCTGTTAGCCGTACGTATTATGGTCGATAGCATCAAAGATTGTTACGCCGTTTTAGGTGTCATTCATACATGCTGGAAGCCAATGCCTGGGCGGTTTAAAGATTATATTGCAATGCCAAAGGCCAATATGTATCAATCGCTTCATACAACAGTAGTAGGGCCTTTTGGAGATCCACTAGAGGTACAGATTCGAACAGAGGAAATGCACCGAATTGCAGAATACGGGGTTGCAGCTCATTGGGCCTATAAAGAAGGAAAAGATGTCTCTCAAAATAAAAATTCATTCGAAGATAAGTTAAGTTGGTTCCGTGATGTAATTGAGTCTCAAACAGAGACCAATGACGCACAAGAATTTATGGAATCATTAAAAATGGACTTGTTCTCAGATATGGTTTTTGTCTTTACACCAAAAGGGGAAGTCATTGAATTGCCTGCTGGATCAGTTCCACTTGACTTTGCTTATCGCATTCATAGTGAAATAGGGAATCGCTGTATAGGGGCAAAGGTAAATGGAAAAATGGTTCCACTTGAGCACCGTTTAAATACTGGTGATATTGTCGAAGTATTAACGTCTAAACACTCGTATGGGCCAAGCCAAGACTGGCTGAAAATAACGAAATCTTCTCATGCGAAGAATAAAATTAGACAATGGTTTAAAAAAGAGCGTCGGGAAGAAAATGTTGAAAAAGGTCGGGATTTAGTTGAAAAGGAAATTCGTAACCTAGATTTTGAACCGAAAGACGTTCTAACGGCTGAAAACATTGCGGAAGTAGCTAATAAATTTAGCTTCTCTGGTGAGGAAGACATGTTTGCTGCTGCTGGCTATGGCGGAATTAGTGTTAAACAAATCGTAAATAGAATGACAGAAAAATTACGGAAACAGCAAGATCAGGAACAAGAAGATAAATCATTAGCGGCGGCATTATCTGATGTACAAACGCAGCGACCGACGAAAAAAGTGAGCTCGGGTGTAAGGGTAAAAGGTGTAGATAATCTTCTAATTCGTTTATCTCGTTGCTGTACGCCGGTCCCTGGTGATGAGATCATTGGGTACATTACTAAGGGACGTGGAGTGTCTATACACAGATCAGATTGTGCGAATGTTCAAAATGAGGAAGCGCAAGGCCGCTTACTTGAGGTTGAGTGGGAAGGCGACATTCAACAAAGTAAGTCTTATAATGTTGACATTGAGATAAGTGCTTACGATCGAAATGGACTTTTAAATGAAGTGTTGCAAGCTATTACAGAGTCAAGAACGGTCATTAACGCAGTGTCTGGTCGTTCAGATCACCGCCAAAAAGTAGCTACGATTCATTTAACTATTTCCATTCATAATATTGATCATTTGCATAAAGTTGTAGACAAGATTAAACAATTACATGACATTTATTCAGTAAGAAGAGTTATGCACTAGAGGTGGAGTATGAGAGTAGTTTTACAACGGACTAAAGAATCATCTGTAAGTGTGAACGGCGAAATAATCGGTCAAATTAATGTGGGCTTAACATTACTTGTTGGAATCACTCACGATGATACGATAGATGACATCGAGTATGTGGCAGATAAAATTGTAAACTTACGAATTTTTGAAGACGACGATGGAAAAATGAATCATTCTTTAAAAGATGTAAATGGACAAATCCTTTCTATATCGCAATTTACTCTGTATGGAGACTGCAAAAAAGGACGACGTCCAAACTTTATGAACGCGGCCAAACCAGACGTAGCGAAACAGCTGTATGATCAATTTAACGAAGAGCTAAGAAACAAAGGAATGGACGTACAAACCGGAGAATTCGGAGCCATGATGGACGTCTCCCTCGTAAATGACGGGCCGGTAACATTGATTGTTGAGAGTAAATAAAAAAGGGTGAACTTCCCCTTTTTTATTTACTCGAAGCGATGAGCGGAGCCGCCGTAATGTCTTAAGCCTTTTTGAGCGAACTTCTCAAAAAGGCGCACGGCGAGTGGAGCCATCGCAACAGGTTCGCACGTAATAGAAGCGCTGACTCATCCTTTTTTCACAAAATTCATCCTTCCACGTAAGTTTTTCCCTTATCTTGGTCAAAATAAGAGAAACAACTTTGGAAGGATGAATGTTATGCGCTCAAGTATGCGTCAACAAATGCATCACAATCAACTACAGCCCGTCTTTAATATGGATTACCATAATTTTATCGAGCGTGAGAATCAAAATACAAACCTAGAACTTGCTAGTGAGTTTGGTCTATCGTTACGAGATGTAAAATTGCTAAAAGCTAAAATGAATCGTAATTAGACTATTGACATGAAGCGTGAACATTCGTATGATAATAATCAATTAATTTAAAAAATAACTATTCCTAAGAAGAGGCACAGTAGTTAAGGTAACAAGTAGAAAGAGAGGAGAGGTCGTGGCTGAGAGCCCTCCATACTTGTCTTAATGAATGAACACCTTGGAGGAGTTTTTCTGAACATATTTTATTAGTAGGAAAAGACGTATACAGGCGTTAACTGTTTAAAGTGGAAGCGATGTTTGCTTCAATTTAGGGTGGCACCACGGGTATAGACTCTCGTCCCTGATGAATGATTAAATTCATCAGGGACGAGAGTTTTTTTATGATTTATAAAG
Organism: Alkalihalobacillus sp. MEB130; assembly: GCF_032335535.1. NCBI lineage: Bacteria > Bacillati > Bacillota > Bacilli > Caryophanales > Bacillaceae > Alkalihalobacillus > Alkalihalobacillus sp. MEB130. The sequence continues at coordinate 105,387 of NZ_JAOANA010000014.1, read as the reverse complement.
TTTGGAGGAAAAGAAAATGAATATTCAAATCCCGCGCGGTACGCAGGATATCTTGCCAGGTGAAGTAGAGCTTTGGCAATACATAGAAGAAAAAGCGAAGGACGTTTGTCGTAGATATAATTATCAGGAAATACGTACACCGATTTTTGAACATACGGATTTATTTCAAAGAGGAGTAGGGGATACGACTGATATTGTTCAAAAAGAGATGTACACGTTCACGGATCGTGGAAATCGTAGTTTGACATTAAGACCTGAAGGGACTGCTGCAGTTGTTCGTTCCTACGTAGAAAAGAAAATGTATGGTCAACCTAACCAACCGACGAAATTATTCTATACAGGTCCGATGTTTCGTTATGAACGTCCACAATCAGGTCGGATGCGTCAGTTTGTCCAATTTGGAGTAGAAGCACTCGGCAGCCATGATCCGGCTATCGATGCAGAAGTACTAGCTTTGGTTATGAGTTTGTATAAAGAGTTAGGTTTAAATAAATTAAAATTAGTCATCAATAGTCTTGGTGATCAAGAAAGTAGACAAGCACATCGTCAAGCGTTGATTGATCACTTTAAGCCAAGCATTAGTGAATTTTGTGATGATTGTCAAAGTCGTTTAGAGAAAAATCCGTTACGAATATTAGATTGTAAAAAAGATAGAGAGCATCCATTAATGGCCAACGCTCCTTCCATACTTGACTATTTAAACGATGAATCTAGTTCATATTTTAATCAAGTCAAAAGCTATTTAGATCAGCTTGGAATTGACTATGTTGTCGATCCTACTCTTGTGCGTGGGCTAGATTATTATTATCATACTGCATTTGAAATTATGGCAGAAGGAGAAGGGTTTGGAGCGATTACGACACTGTGTGGTGGTGGTCGTTATACAGGTCTTGTAGAAGACATTGGTGGACCTTCTACTCCGGGAATAGGATTTGCTTTTAGTATTGAGCGCGTCATTATGGCATTAAAGGCTCAAGAACAATCTATACCAGAACCTCCGAAATTAGACTGTTATTTGGTTTCGCTAGGAGATGCAGCTAAGGAAAAGTCAGTTGAACTGCTTTATCAATTAAGATGTGCAGGCGTGAGTGCTGATAAGGACTATTTAGATAAAAAGATGAAGGCTCAGTTTAAAGCTGCAGACCGACTGCAAGCTCGTTTTACAGCGGTTTTAGGTGATGATGAACTTTCGCAGGGGAAAATCAATGTCAAAGACATGGCAACTGGCGAACAAATTGAAGTTGAGCTGACATCATTTATTCAATATATAAAAGAGAAAACTGTAGGAGGTAAGTAAGATGATAGGGAGAACGCATCATTGTGGAATGATTAGTGAACAACAGGTTGGTGAAAAAGTACAATTAAAGGGCTGGGTACAAAGGCGCCGTGATCTAGGTCAAGTCATCTTTTTAGATGTACGTGATCGCTCTGGAATCGTTCAAGTTGTATTTAATCCTGACATAAATCAAGAAGCACTAGCAGTAGCAGAACGTGTTAGAAATGAGTATGTGATTGAACTAGAAGGGGAAGTAGTTGCGAGAGATCCGAAAACAGTAAATGATAAACTGGCAACTGGTTCAATTGAAGTTCATGTTCATAAATTGAGCATCTTAAATGCTTCAAAATCACTTCCATTTCAAATAGAAGCAGATACAGACGCATCTGAAGATGTTCGTTTAAAATATCGTTACTTGGACCTTCGCCGTCCAGATATGCAAGAAACATTCAAGCTTCGTCACCGTACGACAAAGTTAATTCGTGACTTCTTAGATGAAGAAACATTTATGGAGATCGAAACTCCAATGTTAACAAAAAGTACACCAGAAGGAGCACGTGATTATCTAGTACCAAGCCGTGTTCATCATGGAGAATTTTACGCTTTGCCACAGTCACCACAGTTATTTAAACAATTATTAATGGTGTCTGGATTTGAAAGATATTATCAAATTGTTCGTTGTTTCCGCGATGAGGACTTGCGAGCAGACCGTCAGCCAGAATTTACACAAGTCGATATTGAAACATCATTTATGGACAAAGAAGACTTATTAGCTATGACGGAAAAAATGATGGCGAAAGTCATGAAAGAAGTGAAAGGGCTAGACGTTTCGTTGCCATTTCCTCGCTTAACTTATGATGAAGCAATGAATCGTTTTGGATCAGATAAGCCAGACCTTCGTTTTGGGATGGAGCTAATTGAATTGTCTGATGTGGTGAAAGACTCAGAGTTTAAAGTATTCCAAAGTGCTCTTGCAAGTGGTGGTACTGTAAAAGGATTAAACTTAAAAGGAGGAGCCGATAAACTTTCACGTAAAGAAATCGACGCGCTAACCGATTTTGTTAAGCAATACGGTGCAAAAGGCTTAGCTTGGTTAAAAGTAGAAGAAGAAGGGCTTAAAGGACCGATTGCTAAATTCTTCGACGGTGACATTGCCACTTCATTAAAAGAAGCTCTTGATGCTGAAGTCGGTGACTTATTATTCTTCGGTGCGGATAAGAAACAGGTTGTGTTTGATAGCCTTGGTGCTCTTCGCTTAAGATTTGGAAAGCAATTTGACCTAATTGATCAAAATCAGTTTAATTTCCTGTGGGTCGTGGATTTCCCACTAGTTGAATACGATGAAGATGCGAAACGTTATGTTGCCTTGCATCATCCGTTCACTAGCCCAGTCAAAGAAGATATGGCTCTTCTTGCTACAGATCCAGCTAGTGTGCGTGCTAATGCATATGATCTGGTCTTAAATGGCTATGAGCTTGGTGGAGGATCACAGCGTATTTATCAAAGTGATATTCAAGAGCAAATGTTTAAGGCACTTGGTTTCTCTGAAGAAGAAGCACGTGAACAATTTGGCTTCCTGTTAGAAGCGTTTGAATATGGAACTCCACCACATGGAGGAATTGCATTAGGGTTAGACCGCTTAATTATGTTATTAGCTGGTCGTACGAATTTACGTGATACGATTGCTTTCCCTAAAACAGCTAGTGCAAGTGATCTAATGACGAATGCACCTGGAGAAGTAAGCGTGGAACAATTAATCGATTTAAATTTATCCATTATTGGAAAGAAATCGGAAAAAGTGAACGTATAAAAGATTGACACTACAATGATCGTAACGTATAATCACGATAATAGAATATGAACGTTTGATAATTCAAACTTATCCAGAGTGGTGGAGGGAACTGACCCAACGAAGCCCGGCAACCGTTTTGCAAGCCATGCAAAAAAAGGTGCTACATTCAGCAGAATAATGATTTATTCTGACAGATAAGTGAAGGCACAAAAACCTTTCCTTATCAGGAGAGGTTTTTTTATTTGGGAGAGGAGAGATGACAAAGATGTCATTAAAATTAGGTTTAATAGGATTTGGAACAGTAGGCAGTGGCGTATATGAACGATTGGTTCAATCAAAAGACGAAATAAAACAGTTACTAGGTAAGAATATTGAAGTAGCAGCCATTTTGGTAAAAGATAGGCAGAAAAAAAGAGTAGTAGATGTAGATGCCTTTGTTACAACTGATTGGGATGAATTTACTAATGCAGCTCAGTTCGACATTGTGTTTGAAGCAATAGGAGGAGTAGAGCCAGCCTTTACATATACAGCTGAATGGTTATCCAAGGGTGTACCAGTTATTAGTGCCAATAAGAAGTTGATTGCTGAAAAAGGACAATTGCTTGAGGAAATTGCGGAAAAACAATCAACTTATTATGGATATGAAGCGGCAGTAGCTGGAGGCATACCGATTATTAATAATTTGAAAGGAACGCTTGCAACTACGTCTATTTCTAGAATTTCAGGAATATTAAATGGAACAACAAATTATATGTTAACCGAGATGATTGAGAAGCATCGTGGGTTCGCTGATGTTCTATTGGAAGCACAGGAGTTAGGATATGCTGAGGCTGACCCTACGGATGATCTGGAGGGATATGATGCTTGGTATAAAATTCGGATTTTGAGTCGATTATGTTTTGGGAAATGGCCAGTAGCTGATGAGTTTCCAAGAAAAGGAGTGTCTGAGATAAAAGATTGGCATGTGGAAGTAGGAGAGCGCCTTGGTTTTAAAATTAAACTCATTGCGGAAGCTTGGAAAGCCGAGTCGAAGGTGAGTGGTCAAGTAACACCTGCCTTTTTGACACAGACCGAACCATTAGCAAATGTAAGGGGAGTAACAAATGGGATTGCCATTGAAGGGAGCTCGATTGACAAACTGCTTTTTATTGGCCCAGGAGCTGGAAAGGAAGCAACCGCCAATAGTATGGTAGAAGATTTTCTCTTTCATGAACGATCTTACAATACTAAGAGGGGGCTTGGTTCTGTAGAAAAGCAGGTAGAAGAGACGTATACTTACATGTTTATCTTCCTAGATCATTCTGAAAGAGACGAAGCACTAAATTGGGCAAAGCAAAACGAGATTGCGATTGTAGATACGTTTTCTCATCATGAAGGAGAAGGCTGGATTATGGAAGGTACGGAAGCTTCTCCTTTTGTAACTTATCCAATCTTTGGTGATGTTTCTACCCGAAATCGTTTAAAAACGGTGCATTCAGCGCAATTCGGGGCGTTCTGATTTTAATTTTTTATAAGCTGTAACTAATGAGTAGGCATCTTCCTTTATATAGTACGTACGAACGCCTCGGTTCGTATGTAAGTATAGAAATCCCATGGCTCCTTTTTCTGGTTTTTTTCGATAAGAAATATCGAAAATAGATGTTAGTGGGTAAGTATCTTCTTTTACGATAAGTTGATCGTCAAATAATTTCATTTCAAATGATGTCTCAATTGTGCGTTTTTCAGTCCAGCCAATTTCTTGATGGATTTCAATGCATGTTTGAGTTGCCAATAGATTCATATGTGCACCTCTCTAAAGAATATGTATAGTAAATAACTGTATCATAGGAGCATGTTTTTACCAAATAAAACAGATGATAGAATAATCAGAAAAATGATTGACGGGAATGTAGAGGTTTGATAGGATATAGATAAATAAGTAAGAACTCCTAGAATGTACGTGATTTTTACTATTTTGAGCCAACAGAATTGATAAGGGAGCTTGGGTTAATAACTGGCTTACAAGCCTGTATTATCAGGAAGTAAAAGAGTGATTACAGAGCACCCACCTGTTGTTAGAACAGGTTCAAAATCAATAAGGGCACGGCATTAGTGGGATTCTTACTGTACATAGGTCAAAAAGCAACTTCTCATGAGGGAAGTTGCTTTTTGTGCGAAGGATTTTGGAGAATGGTCTATACTAAAAATAGAATTGAGGGCATTGAAAAGGGGAATACCGTATCTTTTTCAGTGCCTCTCATATTCCATAGTTTAGACTTTTAATTATGGCTATGGTATAGTCAATTCCGACAGAACGTTTGGAAGGAGCAGGAAACATGTTGCATCAATTTTCTAGAAATGAACTGGCCATTGGTCATGATGGACTAGATCAATTAAAAAATAGTACAGTAGCCGTACTTGGTATTGGAGGAGTAGGGTCATTTTCTGCAGAGGCACTAGCCCGTTCAGGAGTGGGTAGATTAGTGCTCGTTGATAAAGATGATGTTGATATAACAAATGTGAACAGACAAATTCATGCTTTGTTGTCGACTGTAGGTAGACAAAAAGTGGAATTAATGAAAGAACGTATCCAAGATATTAATCCTGAATGTGAAGTAATTGCTTTAAAAATGTTTTATACAGAAGAAACATATGAGCAATTTTTCAGTTATGGGTTGGATTATGTTATAGATGCTAGTGACACGATTAGTTATAAAATTCACCTAATGAAACAGTGCTTAGAACGAAAGCTCCCTATTATTTCAAGTATGGGGGCAGCTAATAAAATGGACCCAACTCGTTTGCGAATTGCTGATATTTCGAAAACAAGTCATGACCCTATTGCCAAAGTGGTTCGTACACGTTTAAGAAAAGATGGAATTAAAAAAGGAATTGAAGTCGTTTATTCAGATGAACAGCCAATAAAAATTAGAGAAGAAATTCGCCAAGAGATTGTTTCTGAAGCAGCCGAACAAGGAAGCATCCGAAAAGCAAAAATGCCACCTTCTTCTAATGCTTTTGTTCCTTCTGTTGCGGGCTTAATTATGGCTGGCCACGTTATTACAAATTTGTTAAAAGATATTGAAATTAATCGATAAGAAAGAGAGGCTTCCTAGTGAAGCTTCTTTTTTTAGCAATGATATATCACACAATTTCGAAGAAGTATTTGTATGATTAACCAATGTTTTTTGTGAAGAATATCAATGTTGAAAAAAATCTTGAATGTTATTTGAACTTTTCATATAATGAAAGCACTTACAACAGGTCATCAGATGACCTGAGAGATGAATTGGATGAATGAGGGGGAATCTTAAATGAATTTAGGAACATTAGCTTTATTAGCACTTGTACCAATTTTATCTGTTTTTTTATTTTTGGTTATTTTAAAATGGCCAGCAAAAAGAGCCATGCCAGTGGCATTTATTGTTACAGTTGCTGTGTCTATGTTTATTTGGGGGGTACCAGGCAATCAAGTCGCAGCTGCTAGTATGCGGGGGGTTACGACAGCACTTGAAGTATTATTGATTGTGTTTGGGGCCATTTTATTATTAAACGCTCTTAAAGAAAGCGGTGCTATTCATACGATTCGTCAAGGGTTTACAGAGATTTCTCCTGATAGAAGGGTTCAAGCTATAATCATTTGTTGGTTATTTGGATCTTTTATTGAAGGCGCTTCCGGTTGGGGGACACCGGCAGCGATTGTTGCTCCATTACTTGTTGCGATTGGTTTTCCAGCGATGGCGTCTGTTGTCGTTGCCTTAATTATTCAATCTACTCCTGTATCTTTTGGTGCAGTCGGAACACCGATTTTAATTGGAGTAGAATCAGGGCTAGGGGAGTCAGCATTAGTTCATGAAACAGCTGCAAGCTTAGGGATGACCTATGAGGCTTACATACGCTCCATTGGAGGAGAAGTAGCGATTATCCATGGAATAGTTGGTTTGTTTATTCCTTTATTTATGGTAACGATGTTAACGACATTCTTTGGAAAAAATAAATCCATTACAGAAGGATTAGCAGTATGGCCATTTGCGATCTTTGCAGGGCTTGCTTTTACGATTCCATACGCACTTGTTGCGAACATCCTTGGACCAGAGTTTCCTTCGTTATTTGGTGGGTTAATTGGGTTAGCGATTGTTGTGCCAGCAGCTAAAAAAGGATTTCTTATTCCAAAGTCTACGTGGGATTTTGATTCAAAAGAAAATTGGGATCCAGACTGGGTTGGTAGATTGAAAGTTTCTAACGCGAAACCACCTCGTCGCATTTCACCACTAATGGCATGGTTTCCTTATGTTATTGTAGGGGGCATTCTTGTCTTAACACGTGTGAATGCGCTTCCTTTTGGTGATTGGCTAAAAGTAGTAAAAATTAACGTTACAGAGTTATTTGGTACAACCATTTCATTTTCGAGTACTCCATTACATTTACCTGGTTCGATATTAGTTTTTGTATCGATTATCGTGTATTTTATGCATAAAATGAAACCAGAAGAATATAAAACGGCAGTAAAGGAATCTTTCGGAACAGTGGTCAGCGCAGCTCCTGCTTTGTTGTTTGCCGTTCCAATGGTACAAGTGTTTCTAAACTCTGGTGTCAATTCTAGCGGCTTTGAAAGCATGCCAATTGTTTTAGCTGAAAGTGTATCCGCTTTACTAGGGGATAATTGGCCAGCAGTAGCGCCGGCAATTGGTGCATTAGGAGCCTTTGTAGCAGGAAGTAATACAATTAGTAATATGATGTTTTCTCTGTTCCAGTTTGGGGTGGCAGACAATATTGGAGTTACAGCATCAACAGTTGTTGCACTTCAAGCAGTAGGTGGTGCAGCAGGAAATATGATTTGTGTTCATAATGTTGTGGCTGCATCAGCTGCTGCAGGCTTATTAGGAAAAGAAGGAATCATCATCCGAAAAACAATCATTCCAACAGCCTTCTATGTATTTTTAGCTGGTGGTGTAGGATTTGTGTTCTTAAACGGAATTGGTTTTAATTTAGGAACTGTAATGGTGGCCATCGTTTTAGTTGGAATTGTTTTCGCTTTTTCAAAAGGAAGCAAAAAAAGAAAAGAATTAGATGAAACAAACAGAGCGGCATAATTAATGTTTTACATCTCGGTTTAGCTTATTATAATAGTAGTAGAGACTAAATGGGAGGGGGTCTTTTGACCACCCTCTAATCTTATAAATGAAAGAGAAGAATGAATTTTACTATAGTCATCAGATGACCTGATCATCTAGTGAGGGGGAAATAATGAAAGTATCATTATTTATTACATGTTTAGCAGATGTTTTTTATCCTGGTGTGGGCAAAGATACTGTTGAAGTGTTAGAAAGATTAGGGTGTGAAATTGATTTCCCAGCAGCTCAAATATGCTGTGGACAGCCAGCCTATAATAGTGGGTATCACCGTGAAACGAAAGATGTTGCCAAGAACATGATTCGTGCTTTTGAACAGTCTGAATATGTTGTGACACCGTCTGGATCTTGTGCGTCCATGTTTCTTGAGTACCCACATTTGTTCAAGGATGACCAAGAATGGAAGCAGAGAGCGGAACAATTGGCAGAGAAAACATATGAATTCAGTCAATTTTTAGTTGATGTATTAAAAGTGGAAGATGTGGGGGCGAAATGCCCTGTAAAAGCTACGTATCACACATCTTGTCACATGACGCGGTTATTAGGTGTAAAAGATGCACCAATGAAACTATTAAACAATGTGGAAGGACTCGAATTTACAAGCTTACCTAATAAAGAAAACTGCTGTGGATTTGGAGGGACTTTCTCAGTGAAAATGGTACCGATTTCAGAACAAATGGTGAATGAAAAGATTAGCCATATTGAAAGTACAGAGGCAGAAGTGTTAGTAGGGGCAGATTGTGGATGTTTAATGAATATTGGAGGAAGAATTGACCGTCAAGGGAAGCCAATTAAAGTCATGCATATAGCTCAAGTATTAAACCAAACAGCGAAATAGGAGGTGAAGACGGTATGGGAATGAAAATAGGAGATGTTGAATTTTTTGGACGCGTTGATAAAGGATTAAAAAACGATTTCATGAGAAATGCAGTAGTCTCAGCTCAAGAACGACTAAAAAATGCAAAATCAAATGCCGAAAAAGAATTAGGAGATTGGGAAGACTGGCGTGAGCTTTCTGAAGAAATTCGTCAGCACACGTTAGAAAACCTTGATTATTATTTGGAACAGTTAGCAACGAATGTCTCGGCTAAAGGAGGCCATGTCTTTTTTGCAGAAACAGCTGAAGAGGCCAATGAATATATCAAAGAGGTTATTCGAAAAAAAGAAGCGAAGAAAATTATAAAATCGAAATCAATGGTAACTGAAGAAATAAGTATGAATGAGGCTCTTGAGTCGATGGGATGTGAAGTGATTGAGTCGGATCTAGGGGAATACATCTTACAAATAGATGATCATGATCCACCTTCACATATTGTCGCTCCAGCTCTTCATAAAAATAAAGAGCAAATTCGCGATACTTTCCATGTGAAAAAAGGATACCAAAAATCGTCTAAGCCTGAGGAGTTAGCGCTCTTTGCACGAGAACAGCTACGTCAAGAATTCGTAAATGCCGATGTAGGAATTACTGGTTGTAATTTCGCTGTTGCTGAATCAGGGAGTATCTCTTTAGTGACCAATGAAGGAAATGCTCGTCTTGCTACTAGCTTACCTAAAACCCAAATTTCTGTAATGGGGATGGAACGGATTGTTCCTACTTGGGAAGAGTTAGAAGTCCTTGTGAGCATGTTGTGTCGAAGTGCGGTAGGTCAAAAGTTAACAAGTTACATTACCGGATTGACAGGACCTAAAGAAGAAGGAGATGTCGATGGTCCAGAGGAATTTCATCTTGTGATTGTGGATAATGGCCGGTCCAATATTTTAGGAACTGAGTTTCAATCTGCTTTGCAATGTATTCGTTGTGCGGCATGTATTAACGTTTGTCCGATTTATCGTCATATTGGTGGGCATTCTTATGGCTCAATCTACCCTGGACCAATTGGGGCGGTATTATCACCTCTATTAGGCGGGTATGACGAGTATAAAGAGCTTCCGTATGCTTCAAGTTTATGTGCTGCATGTACGGATGCTTGTCCAGTTAAGATTCCTCTTCATGAGCTTCTTGTTAAGCATCGTCGTAACATCGTTGAAGAACAAGGCAAAGCCTCGTTCGGTGAAAAGTTAGCTATGAAAGGGTTTGCTATGGCTGCTAGTTCACCTAAAATTTATAATATGGGTTCAAAAATGGCGCCGCAGATGATGAGTCCTCTTGTCAAGGATGGAAAGATCTCAAAAGGACCAGGACCTGTTAAACCTTGGACAGATATTCGCGATTTTCCTGAGCCGAGTAAAGAATCCTTCAGGGAATGGTTTAAGAACAGGGAAAAGGGAGGGGAAAAGTAATGGCGAATGGACTGATTCATAATCAAGAAGCTTTCTTAAATAAAATATCAGCTAGTTTAGGAAGAGAGCGTAGAAAAGATAAAGTAATTCGACCCGTATGGAAAAAACAGCCCCAATATAATGTCTTTAAAGGTGAAACTCAAGATGAGCTAGTACAAAGATTAAAAGCTCAATGTGAGAGAATTCATACGAGTTTTGAAGAGGTAACAACAAAAGAGCTTCCGGAAAAACTAGCGGAAGTAATCGAACGTTTTCAAGGAGAGAAGATTATTAGTTGGAAAGATGAGCGCTTTTCTCAATTTGGTCTAGATCCTCTCTTTTCCTCTTTGGAGGATAAAGGAAAAAGCATTCATACTTGGAATCCAGAGGATGGAGAGAAAAATATTGAACTAGCAGAGAAAGCAGATATTGGGATTACATTCTCTGATATGACATTAGCAGAATCAGGTACCGTTGTTTTGTTAAGTGATGCGAATAAAGGGAGATCTGTTAGTCTCTTACCAACGAGTTACATTGCAATTATCCCTAAAAGTACCGTTGTTCCTCGAATGACGCAAGCTGCCAGACATTTACATGAACTTGCACAACAAGAAGGACGCTTTCCTTCATGTGTCAATTTTATCTCCGGTCCTAGTAATAGTGCCGATATTGAAATGAATTTAGTTGTTGGTGTTCATGGTCCTATTAGAGCGTGCTATATTGTTGTTGATGATCAATAGAATTGAATAAAGAAACACAATGAAAAAACAACTAAGCCAGAGAAGAGGCTTAGTTGTTTTTTCTAGTCTTACGTAGTTCGTAAGAAATTTGATTTATTTCGCTAATTTTTCTAAATTCCCATTTTTGTCCATCTTGAATGAGGCAGTTGAAAGAGACTCTTCATCTTCAAGTATGGCCATACGTCTAGCGCGGTTCATAATTTGAATAAGAGATTGATAATCCTCTTCAATAATACTATTATCCTGTTTCATTTTCTTTAATTCTTTCTCTAGTTCATTGTTTCGTGCTTCAAGCTCTTTGTTTTCTTTCGCAAGCCTCTCATTCTCACGTTGTAGAACAGACGATTGAGAAGAAGTATGCATCATATTTTGTAAATAATCAATAACAGATTCTAGTGACATCTCACTATCTAGTGATTGGGTTACCCGTTCCATAGTTGGCTGTTGTGCCCACATCATAGGTCTCATTTGTGGGTAATAAGAAAACGATGCTGCTCTTTTCCGTTCTTTGCGCTCTTTCTTCGCTTCAGCAATTTGTTTCATATAACGATTACGAACAACAGCATTCCAACGGAATCCGCACGCTGCAGATGTCCGATTCAGCTCATCGCCAACCTCGTCAAACGCACGTAACTGAGTGCTCCCTTCTGTAATATGTTTCAAAACGGTTTCGGCAAGTAATACATCATCTTCATGTGACCAAGCATCTTGTCTAACTTTCATATTATATCAACTCCTTGAGATTGTTTTTTATCTAATTGGTACCAATTCTAACCAGATAAAAAGTGATTTATACAAGGGTGATAGAAAAAAGATAAGATTCTTTCGTTTCAATTGACTTAGTTACATAGATTAACATACCCACTACATATGAGCGTCATGGTTGTTTTTTTAGAATCTACAAAGCTACTTGAAATGGTAAAGTACTTACTATAAGGAAAGAGCTGACTTACTAGATTTTAGTAAGTCAGCTCTTGAAAGTGTTCCTTATTTATTTTTTAGACGTTCATAGATTTCCGCTAAAGCTTGTTCAAATTTACCCGTTCTCTTTGGTTCATAATAGGATGTCCCTTTTAACTTATTTGGTAAATACTGCTGTTTGACCCATCCATGTTCGTAATCATGAGGATATTTATAATCAATACCCCGGCCTAATTGCTGGGCCCCTTGATAATGGGCATCTTTTAAGTGTTTGGGAACATCCCCAATCTTCCCTTTTCGGATGTCAGAAAGAGCAGCATCTAGTGCTTTATACGCTGCATTAGATTTTGGAGATAAACAAAGCTCTATGACAGCATTCGCCAAAGGAATTCTCGCCTCTGGAAAACCGAGGCGCTCGGATGCTTCAATCGCTGAAAGCGTACGCGAACCAGCCTGAGGGTTAGCTAACCCTATATCCTCATAAGCAATCACAAGCAATCTGCGATTAATACTAATTAAGTCACCTGCTTCTATTAACCGTGCTAAATAATGAAGAGCCCCATCAACGTCACTGCCTCTAATCGATTTTTGAAAAGCAGAAAGAACATCATAATGAGCATCTCCATCTTTATCATGCTGAAAGCTTTTCTTTTGAATACAATCTTCAGCGGTTTTAAGAGAAATGATTTTGACCCCTTCGTTATTAGGAAACGTTGATAATATGGCCAACTCCAATCCATTCAAAGCTGAACGAACATCTCCTCCACAAGCTTGAGCAAGATGAGTAATAGCTTCATCATTAATATCGATTTTCTCTTTTCCATAACCATTGTGATCATCTACAAGAGCACGACGTAGTGCCTCTTTAATGTTATCAACCGTTAATGGTTCAAGCTCGAAAATTTGACAACGACTGCGGATGGCTGGGTTAATAGAGTGGAACGGATTTGCTGTTGTTGCCCCAATTAATATAAGCAATCCATTTTCAAGGTAAGGCAGCAAGAAATCTTGTTTCCCCTTATCTAAGCGGTGGACTTCATCAAGAATAAGAATCAATTGCCCGTGCATTTTTGCTTCTTCAACCGCAATTTCCATATCTTTTTTGTTGTGTACGACAGCATTAAGCATTTTCGATGGTGTTCCTGTTGAGCCTGCGATGCTACTAGCTATTGACGTTTTACCGATACCAGGGGGACCATAGAGGATCATGGAAGACAATTGACCGGCATCTACCATACGCCTTAGTAATTTTCCTTCCCCAATAAGGTGATGTTGCCCAATAATATCGTCTATTTTTTTTGGTCTCATACGATAAGCGAGTGGTTGTCTTTTCATGCTTTTTAGCCTCACTTCATACATTGGTATAGTCAGTGTAATAGATGTGAATCTAAATGCCAACTATTCTTACTGGATTTGATAGGTAACGGACGCAATTTACCTTTTTTCATGCTATAATGGCAAAGAATTAGATAGAGAGAAGGGATTTCTCTTGGGGAGAGTAGAAATAAATAGAGCAAAGCAAGTCTTTCTCATTAGGTGGAGCACCTTTATGATCGGTCTCATGATTATGGGGTTTGGAATCGCATTAATGGTTCATGCGGATCTTGGTGGGGCACCTTGGGATGTTCTTCATATAGGCCTGACCAATCAATTTGGTTTAACGGTTGGCACATGGTCGATTTTAATGGGATTTGTTGTATTAACGATCACTACCGTTTTAATGAAATCATTGCCGCAAATAGGTGCTTTTCTCAATATGATATTCCTAGGAATATTCATTGATTTATTTCTATGGATCATTCCCGCACCTGAGTTTTTAGTATTACAGTATGTGATGATGATAGCAGGAATTGTCATAATAGGGTATGGAATTGGTGTTTACATAGCCCCTGGATGTGGAGCCGGACCTCGAGACAGTTTAATGCTCGCACTTCAATTAAAAACAGGATGGAAAGTTCAACATGTTCGAGTCCTAATGGAAGTAAGTGTATTAACGGTTGGGTGGCTTTTAGGTGGTACGGTTTTTATAGGAACTCTTATTTTTTGCTTTGGAATTGGTTCAATTGTAGGAATTACATTGCCACATTGTAAGCGACTATTTGATTCTATTATAGAAAGAGGGAATAAGGATGAAGATTTCAACGAAAGGCCGTTACGGACTTACAATCATGATGGCATTAGCTAAGCAAGCGGGAGAAGGTCCTATTTCGCTTAAATCAATTGCTAAAGAATATGATCTATCTGAACATTATTTAGAGCAACTTATTGCTCCACTTAGAAATGCTATGCTTGTAAAAAGTGTTCGTGGAGCGTATGGAGGCTACATGTTAGCAAAAGATGCAAAAGAAATCACAGCTGGCGATATTATTCGCGTGTTAGAAGGACCAATTAGCCCTGTAGAGGTTATGGATAATGAGGAGCCAGCTAAGCGAAATTTATGGATAAAAATCCGTGATGCTGTCAAGGATGTACTTGATAACACTACGCTTGATGATTTAGCAACCTATGAAGATTCAGGAGAGCAAGAGTATTTTATGTTTTATATTTAAGGTGTTCGATCTTTTATAGAGATTACTTGATGTAAAGAAAGGTTACTCTTAGTGAAAGTTGCGGAAGTCATTCGACTCCTGCGGGATAAAGAGGTAGGCTACTTTACTGATAAAAACAACAATAAGTAAATCTTAAGAAGGTGAAATAAAGTGGAGATGATTTACGTTGACCATGCTGCCACATCCCCCCTTCATCCGAAAGTATTAGATGCGATGCTACCATATTTCGAAACGCATTTTGGAAACCCATCTAGTATTCATCAATTTGGAAGACAGGCGAGACAAGCTTTAGATCAATCAAGAAGAACGATTGCCAAAGTACTTGGCGTGAGTGAACAAACTTTAATCTTTACTAGTGGTGGCACAGAGGCTGATAATATGGCGATTATTGGCTATGCACTAGAAAATGAAGACAAAGGAAAACATATTATTACCTCTCAGGTGGAACATCATGCGGTTTTACATGCTTGCAAGGAACTTGAAAAACGTGACTTTGATGTTACCTATCTCCCAGTAGATGAAACGGGGCAAGTGAAGCTAAATGATGTACAAGCAGCCTTGCGTGATGATACAATTCTCGTTACATTGATGTTTGGTAACAATGAAGTAGGAACGATTCAACCGATTGAGGAAGTTGCTTTGTTGTTAAAAGAACATCAAGCTGTTTTTCATTCAGATGCCGTTCAAGCATGTGGAGCTGTAGAGTTTGACCTTTCTGATTTATCTGTTGATATGCTTTCCATTTCTGCACACAAAATAAATGGACCTAAAGGAATCGGGATTCTTTATGTGAAAGAAGGCTTGAAACTAAGACCTGTCCTTTTTGGTGGAGAGCAGGAACGAAAGAGAAGAGCAGGAACAGAAAATGTAGCTGCCATTGTTGGGTTTGCAAAAGCAATGGAGCTAACGTATCAGTCCATTGTTGAACGAAAAGAGCGTTACGAGCAGTTCGCTCAAATTCTAATTGATACGTGGACAAAACAAGACGTGCAGTTTTTCATTAATGGTCATCAAAATGAGCGATTGCCTCATGTGTTAAATATTAGTTTTCCAGGAGTAAATATTGAACAATTGTTAATGAATCTTGATTTAGCCGGAATTGCAGCTTCAAGTGGTTCGGCTTGTACTGCTGGTTCAATTGAGCCATCTCATGTACTTGTAGCCATGTTTCAGGATGAGGATACCAGAATTCAGTCAGCTATACGCTTTAGTTTTGGTCTGGGTAATACAGCAGAACAAATAGAACGCGTTGCAAATGAAACAGCAAAAATTGTGAGTAGGCTAGGCCAACAAGAGGAATTTATCAACTAGAACAGATAGCCAAAGGTGGTGAAAGAATGAAGAAACGACCGGAAGACACGAGAGTAGTTGTTGGAATGTCTGGTGGTGTTGATTCATCGGTGACGGCTTTGCTTTTAAAAGAGCAAGGCTATGATGTAATAGGAATTTTCATGAAAAATTGGGATGACACGGATGAAAGTGGATTCTGTACAGCCACAGAAGACTATGAAGATGTAATCCAAGTTTGTAACCAAATTGGAATTCCTTATTATGCCGTTAATTTTGAAAAACAATATTGGGATAAAGTGTTTACCTATTTCTTAGAAGAATACAAAGCAGGTCGGACACCAAATCCTGATGTGATGTGTAATAAAGAGATCAAGTTTAAAGCCTTTTTGAATCACGCGATGTCACTTGGAGCTGATTATGTAGCAACAGGGCATTACGCGCGTGTTGAGGAGCGAGACGGGAATTTTGTCCTTTTGCGTGGAGTAGATAATAATAAAGACCAAACGTATTTCTTGAACGCACTTTCGCAAAAACAACTATCCAAAACGATGTTTCCAATTGGACACTTACCGAAAAAAGAAGTACGTGAGCGTGCACTTGAAGCTAATTTAGCTACGGCTAAGAAAAAGGATAGTACAGGAATTTGTTTTATTGGTGAGCGGAATTTCAAGGAGTTTCTCAGTGAATTTTTACCAGCACAACCTGGCGAAATGCAAACGGTCGATGGAGAAGTAAAAGGTCAACACGACGGTCTTATGTATTATACACTTGGACAGCGTCAAGGACTTGGGATTGGCGGAGCTGGTGAGCCTTGGTTTGTGATAGATAAGGACCTAGAGCGGAACGTGTTAATTGTCGGCCAAGGGTTCCATCATGAAGGATTGTATTCTGAAGGACTCGATGCAATCGGAATGAACTGGATCGTCTCAAAACCATCTTTTGAAAAAGAATTTACTTGTATGGCAAAGTTACGATATCGCCAAGATGATCAAAAAGTAACCGTCTATCCAAAAGAAGATGGTACAGCTCGAGTTTATTTTCATGAGCCACAACGCGCCGTCACACCTGGACAAGCCGTTGTTCTATATGAAGGCGACGTTTGCCTTGGTGGAGGAACGATTGATCACGTCATTAAGAAGTGGGAAAATGCCTAAAAAGGTATTTTCCTTTTTTTCAGTCAGATCAAAAAGTGGGTTTCTTTTTGATCTGACTGAAGCAATGAGCGGAGCCGCTGCCATGTTTTAAGATCATCAGAGCGATCTTCTCAGATGATCGCGCAGCGAGAGGAGCCATTGCAAATTGAATGGATAAAAAGCGGTTTTCTTTTTGATCTGACTGAAGGAGGTTCATTTATGTTAAATGAAAAAGGCATTTCTTTAATGAATGAAAAAAAATATGAGGAAGCAGCACAAGCTTTTAATGATGCTATTGAAGAAAACCCTAAGGATCCTACAGGGTTTATTAATTTTGGGAATCTTCTAGGGCTACTAGGGGATCATGAACGTGCGTTAACGTTTTTTGATAAAGCGATCGGTTTAGATGAACACGCAGCAACAGCTTACTACGGAGCTGGGACCGTTTATTATAAGCAAGACCATTTTGAAGAAGCGACAAAAATGTTTAAGAAAGCAATAATGGAAAAGTTAGATGAATCTGATGTTCATTTTATGCTTGGAATGAGTTATTACCAACTTGGTGCACTTCCTCATGCATTAGCTTCTTTTAAAAGAACAGTAGAACTTCAACCAGAAGACGTTGACGGCTTGTTTCAATATGGATTATGCTTAGCTCAATTAGAGTATATTGATGAGTCTATTGAACAATTTGAACAGGTTATAACATTGGACAAGCAACATGCCGATGCATACTTCAATTTAGGGGTTGCCTATGCTTATAAAGAACGCGCCCATGAAGCACTTATAGCATTTGAAAAAGCATTAGAAATACAACCGGATCATGCATTAGCAGCTAACGGAAAGAAAACAATAGAACAAGCCATCAAGTAAGGGTGATGACATGTGAAAGAAGAGACGATCTTGCCTAAAGAAGAGAAGACAATTGAACGAGGATATATAAAAGGTACAGTTAGCCATATTGTGTTTCGTAACGAAGAGAATTACTATACAGTCGCTCTAATTCATGTTCAACAAACCAATGAGGAAATCAAAGAAAAGAAACTAACTGTCGTCGGAACTCTTCCGAAATTAGAGCAAGATGAAACCTTTTTGTTTTTTGGTCAGATCATTGATCACCCGAAATTCGGTATTCAATACCAAGTTGAACAATTTAGAAGAGATTTACCTCAAACAAAAAATGGCATTATTCATTATTTATCAAGTGGGCGCTTCCCTGGAATTGGAAGCAAAACAGCGGAGACAATTGTGGAGAAATTAGGGGAAAGAGCGATCACAAAAATTGTAGAAGATCGTTCTGTCTTATCTGAAGTGCCGAAGCTTTCAAAAGAAAAAGCAGATGCCTTGTATGAACAATTAGTTGATCAACAAGGTGTAGAACAAGTGCTTATGACACTATCGAAACACGGGTTTGGAGTCGAACTTTCCATGAAAGTCTATCAGGCTTATGGATTGCAAGCTCTTGACATCATTCAAACGAATCCTTATCAATTAATTGCGGATGTAGAAGGAATTGGATTTAGAAAAGCTGATTTATTAGGAGCTGCAATTGGAATTACGGGAAAACATCCGGACCGTATTCGAGCAGGCTGTCTTTATCTTTTGCAGGAGCTTTGCCTTCAAGATGGACATGTATTCTTAGAAAAAGATGTTCTCATTCCTCATGTCATCTCACTGCTTTCTACTTATGAATGTAAAATAGAAACACTAGAAGTCGAAGAGCAGCTTCTTCTTATGCAAGAAGAGGATGCACTTCGAACAGAGGAGACACGTGTTTACTTAAAGTCACTGTACTTTGCAGAAAAGGGCATTGTTAGTAATGTTCAACGGTTGTTAAGTCAAGAAGTGGAAGAAGAATTTCCTGAGGCTGAGTTTTTAAAAGGATTAGGACAATTAGAGGAAGAACAGAAATTAGAATACGCTCCTTCACAAAAGGAAGCGATTCAAACCGCGTTGTCTTCCCCACTTATGATTTTAACGGGAGGACCTGGGACAGGGAAAACAACGGTTATTAAAGGGATTGTAGAGCTATTTGCACGTTTGCATGGACTTCCTTTAGATGAAAAAGCGTATTCCAAAAGCAACCCATTCCCAATTTTGCTTGTTGCGCCAACGGGAAGAGCAGCAAAAAGAATGAGCGAAGCGACTGAACTACCAGCTACAACGATTCACCGGTTGCTTGGTTGGAAAGGTGGCAGTGGAGGGTTTGAAAAGGGCGATCATGAACCATTAGAAGGAGAACTTCTCATTGTTGATGAAAGTTCCATGGTTGATATTTGGTTAATGAATCAGTTACTAAAATCCGTTCCAAAAGGAATGCAGGTCGTTCTAGTTGGTGACCAAGACCAATTGCCATCTGTTGGCCCAGGTCAAGTCCTTCGTGACTTTTTGGAATCCGACATGATTCCAACCGTTCCTTTAACAGATATTTACCGTCAAGCAGAAGGTTCCTCCATTATAGAGTTAGCCCACTCGATGAAAGAAGGAACGATGCCAAGTAACTTACCTGAGCCTCAATCAGATCGAAGGTTTTTTCCATGTCAGGTTGATCAAGTTCAACAAGTGGTTTCTCAAATTTGCGAAAATGCAATGAAGAAAGGTTATACTGCAAAAGAGATTCAAGTTCTCGCTCCAATGTATAAAGGAAATGCAGGAATTACCCAATTAAATTCAATGTTGCAAAATTTGTTTAATCCAAAAACAGAGCAAAGAAGAGAAATCGGTTTTGGTGATGTAGTGTATCGAACTGGAGATATGGTGCTGCAATTAGTGAATAACCCGGACGAACATGTTTATAATGGTGACCGTGGAGAAATTGTTGCTATTTTCTATGCAAAGGAAAATCAAGAAAGACAAGATCAATTGGTCATTTCTTTTGATGGCACAGAGGTCGTGTATGTAAAGAAAGACTTGAATCAAATTACTCATGCATACTGTTGCTCCATTCATAAAGCACAAGGTAGTGAATTTCCGATTGTTGTAATGCCTGTTGTGAGAAATTATGCAAGAATGCTGAGACGAAATCTGCTTTATACTGGCATTACAAGAGCGAAGCAATTTCTATTGTTATGTGGGGATTTAAAAGCGATTCACACAGCGATCACACAAAAAGACGAACTCATCCGAAATTCAATGCTACAGCAAAAGTTGCAACAATTGCCTCTGTCGAGTGGGAGCAATCAACCAACATAATCAAAAACAAATCGCCACACACTAAGATTGTTCGGAAAGGTGGCGATTTTTTTGCGTACTTTTTCAACAGTTGAAGGATTACCGGTCCTTTCGATTTCTACAGGTAAAGAGTGCGGACATGTCGTGGATTTGTGTTATGAAAATGGGCTTGTAACTGGGTTTCTGATTGATCCAAAAGGTTGGTTTGCTAAACATTTATTTCTACCGGTAAACCATATAACCAGTATTGGTCCGGATGGTGTAATGGTAAAGGACTATTATGCCTTACAGCCTCTTTCCAAAAAAGAAAAACATGCATTTCATTTAAAACATGGCAAGCATCGTCTTCATGGTACTGCTTTATTAACAGCAGAAGGGGAGAAATTAGGCTTGCTAGAGGATGTATATTTCTTGGAAGAAGTGGGCACGATTGTAGGGTATGAGGTGACGGAAGGGTTGGTAGCAGACCTAGTTGAGGGACGTCGAGTTGTGAAAAGCGACTCGAAGTTAACCATTGCTGGGGGGCGAGCCATCCTAACGGAATAGAAGGGAGTCTTTTACCATGCATTGTCCAAACTGTAAGAGCAAAGATATCGGAAAAATCGGTACAAACCAATACTATTGCTGGAATTGCTTTGTAGAAATGAGTTTATTAAAAGGAAGATTATCGATGCACCAAGTGGAAGAAGATGGTTCACTTAGCTCGTTGGATGATCTGTTTGAAGACGAGGACCTTCAAGTTGGGATGTAGGCCAACCGTGTAAGGAAACAAAACTTATTGAACCATAGTGATAATAGTAAAAAGAGGGCTGGACGGATCCTAATGACTTAGGAGAAGGACACTCTCTTTTTTTTCAAGGGCGCGGGAAACATGAAAGATGTGGCTTCTCTGCAGCTGTGAAAAAGAGGAGAGAGGAAAATCACGACCGCAAGAGAGTAGTTTGCGGCCTCCGAAAAAAGGAGATAGAAATACCACGACCGCAAGCGACCTTTCTGCAGACCTAAAAAAGAAAAGCAGTATCGTTTCTGATATAAAGGGAGCGTTTGTAATTTTGAATGGATATGAGTTGGCTGTACACAATAGTAATTGGGGGTGTGTGCGATGGAAATTCAACAAAAATGGTTATATCGACTAGTTTTCACGTTACTAACACTACTAATTATTTATATGATCGTCCAACTAGCACCTTTATTATCTCCCATAAGTGCAATGATTCGAGCACTTGTGTTACCTGTTGGGATTGCTGTTTTATTAACATATTTACTTCATCCATTAGTAGAGAAGATGCATGATTCTGGGATGTCAAGACCACTAGCTGTTTTGCTTATTTTTTTATTAATTGTCTTTACATTAGGGTTTTTGTTAACAATTGGACTGCCATCTTTTATCAAGCAAATACAGCATGCTTTTGAAACCATACCTGCTCAAATTCGAGAGCTAGAGAGAGAAACGCAAAGATTGCAACAATATATTGAGACGCTCCCTGCTCCGTTGCAGACTCAAACACAAGAGTGGAGAGTGCAACTTGTCCAAATGGGTGAAAGTGCTTTTGACCAAATTGAACAGGCTGCTCTTTTTCTAATTAAGTCGATGTTTTCATTTATCGTTATTCCTTTTCTTGTGTTCTTCTTTTTAAAAGACCATGATGCTATTAGAAGAATATCTTGGTATGTAACGCCCAGAAAATGGCGCGATGCTCTTAAAAAGTATATTAAGGATGTTGACCATACATTTGGGAGTTACATTCGAGGTCAGTTACTCGTCTCCTTATCTGTTTTTATTATTTCCACAATTGGTCTTTGGATAATAGGGGTTCCTTATCCCATTTTACTTGGTTTATTTATGGGTGCAATGGATTTAATTCCTTATTTCGGGCCTTTTATTGGAGCTGTGCCAGCTGTGATTATTGCATTTTTACAGTCATGGCAATTAGGGGTAGCCACGATTATTTTAATATTTGTTATCCAACAGATCGAAGGAAATATTTTATCTCCGGTCATTGTTGGAAAAACTCTTCATTTACACCCTGCTCTCATTATTCTTGCTTTATTAGTCGGGGTAGAAGTAGGGGGGTTCTTAGGAATGCTTATCGCTGTGCCGATCTTAGCGATTGGAAAAGTTACGTTGCTTCATATCCGGTTTCACTTCATGAAAGATTGACATTTCGATAGTGGATTTCTATAATAGAAGGGCATACAGAGCTATTTGAGAAAGCAATGAATAAAGCGTTGATGGAACGAGTATGAAGCAGACCATTCAAAAGAGAGGTGTACCTTGGCTGAAAGTACACTGTTTGAAGGGCTTCAGAAGGCTACTCCTGAGTGCAGATAATCTCTGACGTTAAACCGCGTTAAGGTTTTTAAGTGATAGGCAAGAACTGTCTATAATTAGGGTGGTACCGCGTGATAAACTCTCGTCCCTTTTAGGGATTAGGGTTTTTTTATTTGTTCAAAATTAGTTACATAAATGAAGGAGAGACAAGAAATGAGAAAACTGACATCTGCTCAAGTTAGACAAATGTATTTAGATTTCTTCAAAGAAAAAGGCCATGACATTGAACCAAGTGCTTCCTTAGTACCGCATGAAGATCCTTCGTTGCTATGGATCAATAGTGGGGTAGCGACGCTAAAGAAATACTTCGATGGTCGTGTCATTCCAGAAAATCCAAGAATAACAAATGCGCAAAAATCGATTCGTACAAATGATATCGAAAACGTCGGGAAAACAGCTCGTCACCATACATTTTTTGAAATGCTAGGGAACTTCTCAATTGGTGATTATTTTAAAGAAGAAGCAATTGAGTGGGGATGGGAATTTCTTACGAGCGAAAAATGGATCGGTTTTGATCCTGAGAAATTATCGGTAACCGTTCATCCGGAAGATAATGAAGCGTACGACTATTGGAAAAACAAAATTGGCATTCCTGAAGAGCGTATTATCCGTCTTGAAGGGAATTTTTGGGACATTGGTGAGGGACCTAGTGGACCGAATACGGAAATCTTCTATGATCGTGGACCAAGTTATGGAAATGATGAAAGTGATCCCGAATTATATCCAGGTGGAGAAAACGAGCGTTATTTAGAAGTGTGGAACCTTGTATTTTCTCAGTTCAACCACAATCCTGATGGTAGCTATACGCCGCTTCCAAAGAAAAACATTGATACTGGTATGGGTCTTGAACGTATGGTGTCTGTTATTCAAGATACACCAACCAATTTTGAAACAGATTTGTTTATGCCGATTATTCAAGCTACAGAAGAAATTGCTGGGGTTACATATGGAAAAGATAAAGACATCGATGTGGCTTTTAAAGTTATTGCCGATCATGTTCGGACCGTTACCTTTGCTGTAACCGATGGTGCTTTGCCTTCAAATGAAGGAAGAGGCTATGTACTTAGAAGACTTTTGCGTCGGGCTGTTCGTTACGCAAAATTAATCTCAATTAACCGCCCATTTATGTTTGAACTCGTTCCAGTTGTTGGGGAGATTATGGTTGACTTTTACCCAGAAGTGAAAGAAAAGACGGAATTCGTTCAAAAAGTCATGAAAAACGAGGAAGAACGTTTCCATGAAACATTGAATGAAGGGTTATCCATCCTTGAGAAAATTCTTGATGATGCCGAAAAAGCAAACAAATCTGTCATTGATGGCAAAGATGTGTTCCGTTTATATGATACGTACGGGTTCCCAGTAGACCTAACGGAAGAATACGTACAAGAAAAAGGGTTGGAGATTGATCGAGACGGGTTTGAGAGAGAAATGGAAGGACAACGAGAGCGTGCGCGTTCCGCTCGTCAAGAATCAGGCTCAATGCAAGTACAAGATGAAGTACTTGGTCAAATTACAACTGAAAGTACGTTTGTTGGATACGATCATTTAAATACCGATGCTACTGTTGATGTGATTGTATTTGAAAAAGAAGTAGCGGACCTTGTTTCTGCTGGAAACACAGCTCAAGTTATTTTAAACAAGACCCCATTTTATGCCGAAAGTGGTGGACAAGTAGCCGATAAAGGAACCATTCGTGGTGAAAATGTAGTTGCTGAAGTAACGGCTGTTACGAAAGCACCTAATGGTCAACATCTTCATACAGTTGAAGTAAAAGAGGGCGTTCTTGAAAAAGGAGCAACCGTTACGTGTACTGTAGAGGAAACTGAGAGAATCGCAATAGTTAAGAACCATACTGCAACACATCTATTGCATCAAGCTTTAAAAGACGTCCTTGGAGCTCATGTTAACCAGGCAGGTTCATTAGTGTCAGAAGATCGTTTGCGTTTTGACTTCTCTCACTTTGGTCAAGTAACAGCAGAAGAAATGACAAAAGTAGAAGAAATCGTGAACGAACAAATTTGGAATGCACTTGCTGTTGATATTTCCTTAAAGAAATTGGACGAAGCAAAAGAAATGGGAGCAATGGCCCTTTTCGGTGAAAAATATGGTGAAACAGTTCGTGTCGTTCAAGTTGGCGATTATAGCTTAGAGCTTTGCGGTGGTTGTCATGTTCGCAATACAGCTGAAATTGGATTGTTTAAGCTTGTTTCTGAATCAGGAATTGGTGCAGGAGTACGTCGAATTGAAGCGGTGACAGGCAAGGGTGCTTATGAGCATATGAACGCACAAATTCAATTGCTAAAAGATGTTGCTTCAAATTTAAAAGTGAAACGAGTACAAGATGTTCCTGCAAGAGTGGAGGCATCTCAACAACAAATTAGAGAATTACAAAGAGAAAATGAATCATTATCAGCAAAATTGGGCAATATGGAAGCTGGGAATCTTATCAATGAAGCTGTTGAGATCAATGGAGTTAAAGTATTGACGAAAAAAGTCGATGCAGCTGATATGGATGGATTACGAGGTATTGTAGACACGTTAAAACAAGACGTCGCTTCTGGAATTATCGTGTTAGGTGCGGTATCTGGAGATAAAGTAAATATTGTGGCTGGTGTAACGAAAGACTTACTTGATAAAGGCTTCCATGCAGGGAAACTAGTCAAAGAAGTGGCGACTCGTTGCGGTGGCGGCGGTGGTGGCCGTCCAGATATGGCTCAAGCTGGCGGAAAAAACCCAGCACAATTGGAAGAAGCGTTAGCGTTTGTAGGAGAATATGTAAATACAATTTCCTAATTCGACTTTAATGGTGTACAATGGAAATAGACAAGCTATTATTAGACAAAATTTGTCGGATAGCAATGAATGAAAGAGGTGTTTGTGATGAGCTCTATGGACAAAACGATGCAATTTAATTTTCATGATGATACGGTTGATGTTGATGTCCAAGAGGTGCTCCTTTCTGTATATGAGTCACTTGAAGAGAAAGGTTATAACCCCATTAACCAGATTGTTGGCTATTTACTTTCAGGAGACCCTGCGTACATTCCGCGTCATAAAGACGCAAGGACACTCATTCGTAAGCTAGAACGTGATGAACTAATTGAAGAGTTAGTAAAATCCTATTTATCACAGCACCGTAAGGAGAATGAATGAGAGCACTCGGCTTAGATGTTGGAACGAAAACAATAGGTGTTGCTCTAAGTGACGAGCTTGGATGGACTGCGCAAGGATTAACGACGCTTAGACGCAAAGAGGATGAAGAAGAAAAGGATTTTGAATCGATTGCTCAGCTAGTCAAAGAGCATGGTGTTGATACGATTGTTATCGGAATGCCTAAAAATATGAATGGTACAATCGGTCATGCTGGTGAAAGAAGTCAATTATTTGCTGATACATTAAGTACACATGTTTCGTGCACGATAAAGATGTGGGATGAGCGTTTAACGTCAGTCGCAGCAGAACGTATGCTTATCTCAGCAGATGTGAGTCGAAAAAAAAGAAAGCAAGTCATTGATAAAATGGCAGCGGTCATGATCTTACAAGGATACTTAGACCATAAAGGATCTTAGACCTAATTACTGATAAGAGGTGCAATGTTTAATGACAGAACAAGAAAAAGAACGAATCGTGATTCCTGATGAAAACGGAGACGAACATCTTTTTGATGAATTATTCAGATTTCATGTGGATGCAACAAATAAGTCGTATATTCTCGTAACTCCAGTAGGTGCAGAAGAAGACGATGAGGAAGAAGTAGAAGTATTTGCTTTCCGTTACGAGGATCGTGAAGGGGAAGAAGACGATATTGCCTTATTTCCAGTAGAAACGGACGAAGAGTGGGAAATGGTTGAAGAAATGTTGAATACATTTCAACCTGAAGATGAGGAATAAGTAGTAGAGAAATCATGCTACACTTAAAAAAGTAGTACCCCAAAATAAGGGTACTGCTTTTTTTCTTTAATTTTCGTCGAATTGTAGTATAATATAACGGTGGAAGGAGGAGAATGATGTCTGAATCCAACGAAAAACCACGAAATGACCTTTATGAGGAGCGAGTTTCTCAGGCTAAGGTTGTTCGGAAAATTGTTTTTTATAGTTTAATTGGTATATTTATTATAGGTATCATTTTATTTATAAGTGCTTATTTTTATTTGAAAAATGCTTTAGGCCCTGTTGATGCGGCTGATCCAGAGGAAATTCAGGTGACAGTTCCAATAGGCTCATCAGCCAATCAAATAGGTACGATCTTAGAAGAAGAGGGCTTAGTTCGAAACGGTACATTCTTCCGTTATTATGTTCGTTATAAAAATGAGTCAGGATTCCAAGCTGGAGATTATGCACTTTCGACAGATATGACAATGGATGAAATTATTGCTGAATTAAAAGAAGGAAGAGTAATGCAAGAACCAGAACTTGTTTTTACGATTCCAGAGGGTAGATGGCTTGAAGATGTAGCTAAAATTATGGCTAACGAAACCTCTCATACGGAAGAAGAGGTTATGGAAGTTTTGACCGATAGCGAGTATATTGAATCATTAATTGATCAATACTCGATGTTAACGGAAGATATATTAGATGAAGATATTCGGTATGCTCTAGAAGGGTATTTGTTTCCAGCACGTTATGATTTTATGGACGAGGATCCTTCAATAGAATCGATGATAGAAGCTATGCTAGGCGGTACACAGAAGGTGATAGAAGAATTCGCTTCTGATGTGGAGGCAAGTGAATATAGTATACATGAGATCTTAACCCTTGCTTCGATTATTGAGAGGGAAGCACAAAAATCGGAAGACCGTTATCTTATTTCTGGAGTTTTATATAACCGGTTAGATCGAGATATGCCGTTGCAAGTAGATCCGACTGTTTCCTATGCTCTTGGTGAACATCTCTATATGACAAGTTATGCTGCTTTAGAAGTGGATTCTCCTTATAATACGTATCGATATAGAGGAATTCCAATTGGCCCGATTGCCAATCCTGGAAAAGATTCCATTCGTGCGGCTTTGAGCCCTGAAAAGACAGATTACCTGTTTTTCTATGCGCGATTTAATGGAGACGTTATTTATAATGAGACTTATGAAGAACATAATCGTACTCATCAAATGTATAGGGACGAATGGGTAGAAGGACAAAGTCAACAAGCTGAGGAAACAGAAGAGTAAGCAGATGATAAGGGGGATGTGTTTCTAAACACGCCCTCTTTTCTATGGTTGAATGATGAGAATGGAGTGGAATGATGATTAATAAACAAGTAGAGGATTATTTAAAGTCGCTAATCCCAACACGCGGGGAGCGAGTCGAACAAATAGAAGAATTTGCAAAGGTTAACCAAGTTCCAATTATGGATCTTATCGGGATGGAAAGTCTATTACAACAAATGAAATTACATGAGCCGAAACGAATTCTTGAAATTGGAACAGCAATCGGCTATTCTGCCATTCGAATGGCTCAAGCTTTTCCTTCTTCACGTATCGTGACAATGGAACGGGATGAGGAAAGATTTACGGAGGCACTGAAAAATATTTCCGAACTCGATCTTGTTGATCAGATAGATGTAAGGTTTGGAGATGCGCTTGATTTGGCTCAAACACTTGAATCAGAACCCCTTTTTGATGTATTATTTATTGATGCCGCAAAAGGGCAATACCAACGCTTTTTTGATTTATATGGGAAATTGGTTAAACCTGGTGGCGTGATTTATTCGGATAATGTGTTATTTCGTGGTTTGGTTGCGGAAGAAGACATAGAAAATAAACGATTACAAAAACTAGCAACAAAGATAAAAAGCTATAATGAATGGTTAATGAATCATCCTGACTATGATACAAGGATTTTGCCAGTGGGAGATGGATTAGCTGTCAGTATAAAGAGATAAAAGGAGTGAACTATGGGAATGAAACCTGAACTGCTCGTTACACCAAAAGACATTGAAGCGGTAAAACGTTTATTTGTAGCTGGTGCGGATGCTATTTTGATTGGGGAAGAACGCTATGGTCTTCGTCTAGCCGGGGAATTTTCAAGAGATGCGATTACAGAAGCGACAAACATCGCTCATGATCTTGGCAAGAAAGTTTATGTTGCCATGAATGCTCTTTTTCATAATGAAAAAGTAGATGAATTGGCGGAGTACATTACATTTTTAAAAGATACAGGTGTGGACGGAATAACGTTTGGAGATCCGGCTGTTTTAATGACTGTGCGTGAAGTGGCTCCTGATTTGAAATTACATTGGAATACAGAACAAACAGCGACGAATTGGTTCACTGCTAACTATTGGGGACGCAAAGGTGCCAAGCGTGCTGTGTTAGCTCGTGAAATTAATATGGATGCGATTGTAGAAATAAAAGAACATGCTGAAGTTGAGATAGAAGTGCAAGTTCATGGAATGACTAGTATGTTTCAATCAAAAAGAACATTGATCGGGAACTATATGCAATTCCAAGGCAAAAATTTATCAGTAGAAAAACGAGACAAAGAGCGAAATATTCATTTGTTTGATCCTGAACGCAATGCTCGTTATCCAATTTTTGAAGATGAAAATGGAACACACATTATGAGTCCTAATGATATTTGCATTATTGATGAATTAGAAGAAATGATGGATGCGAGTGTGGATAGTTTTAAAATAGACGGATTATTAAAGTCGACAGATTATATGGAAGCTGTAACAGCACTATATCGGGAAGCCATTGATTTATGTGCAGATAATCGCGATGAATACGAAGAACGAAAAGAGGCATATTTAAAGAAAATAGAAGACATTCAGCCGGAAAATCGTAAGCTTGATACTGGATTCTTCTTTAAAGAAACGGTTTATTAAGAAGGGAGGCTATGAAAAAATGACTACCATTGCAGAACGAACAACAGAAGGCAAACGTGTGATAACAAAAAAACCAGAACTTTTAGCACCAGCAGGAAGTCTTGAAAAGCTCAAAGTAGCGGTTCATTACGGGGCAGATGCGGTTTTTATTGGTGGGCGAGAATTTGGATTACGTTCAAATGCAGACAACTTTTCCATTGAAGAAATGCGAGAAGGAGTTGAATTTGCTAATAAGTATGGAGCAAAAATATATGTAACAACGAATATTTTTGCTCATAATGAGAATATGGACGGGCTTGAAGAGTATTTACAATCATTACAAGAAGTTGGGGTAACAGGAATTATCGTTGCAGACCCTCTTATTATTGAAACCTGTAAGCGAGTTGCACCTAAAGTAGAGGTTCATCTTAGTACTCAACAATCTTTAAGTAACTGGCTAGCGGTTAAGTATTGGAAAGAAGAAGGATTACACCGAGTGGTTCTTGCTCGTGAAGTAGGTCTTGAAGAAATGCTTGAGATGAAAAAGAAAGTCGATATTGAAATCGAGGCCTTTATTCACGGAGCAATGTGTATTTCTTATTCAGGTCGATGCGTGTTAAGTAACCATATGACTGCACGTGATTCAAACCGAGGCGGGTGCTGTCAATCGTGTCGTTGGGAATACGACTTATATGAGACAAACGAAAACGGGGAGAAAGCTCTGTTTGAAGAGGGAGATCCTCAATATACAATGAGTCCAAAAGATTTAAATCTTGTCCAAGCAATTCCGAAGTTAATCGAAGCTGGAATTGATAGCTTGAAAGTGGAAGGGCGCATGAAATCCATTCACTATGTTGCTACTGTAACAAGTGTCTATCGTAAAGTGATTGATGCTTATTGTGAAGATCCAGATAACTTCCAAATTGATAAAGCATGGCTAGACGAACTCGAAAAATGTGCGAATCGTGATTTTGCTCCTCAATTCTTCGAGGGAGAGCCGACGTTTGAAGAACAAATGTATGGAAAACATCCGAAACGGACAAAGTTTGATTTCGCTGGATTGGTACTTGATTACGATCAAGAAACATCCATCGTTACATTGCAGCAACGTAACCACTTTAAGGTGGGAGATGAGGTTGAATTTTTCGGCCCTGAAATTTCAAACTTTATTCAAAAAGTCGATACGCTTTGGGATGAAGATGGCAATGAGATTGATGCAGCACGACATCCGTTACAAATTGTCAAGTTTAAAGTAGACCAAGCAGTGTATCCGCAAAACATGATGCGTAAAGAGGTTAAATAATGTCTAAAAAGCCAATTGTTATCGGTGTGGCCGGGGGAACAGGTTCTGGTAAAACAACGGTAGCGAAAGAAATATTTTATCAATTTAATGAACAATCGATTGTTCTTATTGAACAAGATGCTTACTATAAAGATCAAAGTCACTTACACTTTGAAGAACGACTAAAAACAAACTATGATCATCCTTTAGCATTTGATAATGACTTGTTATTGGAGCATTTACAATTGCTCTCGTCAGGAAAAGGAATTAAGAAGCCGATCTATGATTACAAGGCTCATACAAGGTCAAAGGATGTTATCAATATTGATCCAAAAGATGTTATTATTGTTGAAGGCATCTTAATTCTAGAAGACGAACGTTTGCGTGAGATGATGGATATTAAATTATTTGTAGATGCTGATGCTGATATCCGAATTATCCGCCGTTTGGTAAGAGATATAGAGGATCGTGGTCGTTCTATCGAATCAGTAATTAATCAATATACATCAGTTGTAAGACCGATGCATTTACAATTTATTGAGCCAACGAAGCGATATGCAGATGTGATTGTTCCAGAAGGCGGGCAGAATCGTGTCGCAATTGATCTAATGGTAACAAAAATTCGAACAATTATTGAAGAGAAAGCGATTTTGTAATAGCATAAGAACAGGTCTATATTTTATGAGACGATTTTAAAAACTCGGTAACCCGAGTTTTTAGTCTACATATGAAGTTGAACTTTTGTATTTCATTATTATTTGAACGTAGTAGATGAGGAGTGAAAGACATGGCAGAAGAGAAAAAGCATTATATGACAATGGATGGTAAGAAGAAGTTAGAAGAGGAATTAGAATACTTAAAGACAGAACGACGGAAAGAAGTCGTTGAAAGAATAAAAATTGCTCGTAGCTTCGGTGACCTCTCTGAGAACTCAGAGTATGATTCTGCGAAGGAAGAGCAGGCTTTTGTTGAAGGACGTATTGCTCAACTAGAAAAGATGATTCGTAATGCCGTTATGATCGAAGAAGAAGAAGGTGCAGCAAATGTTGTATCTCTTGGGAAGACAGTGAAATTTATTGAGCTTCCAGATGGAGAAGAAGAAGAGTATACGATCGTGGGTAGTGCAGAATCAGATCCAGCAGCTGGGAAAATTTCAAATGACTCTCCAATGGCACAAAGTTTATTGGGACGAGGTATTAATGATAAAGTTTCCGTTAACACACCAGGTGGGGAAATGGAAATTAAAATTGTCGATATTAGCTAACACATCAAAAAAGCTGCTCATACTGAGTAGCTTTTTTTGATTGTGTAAAACCTTGTATCAACCTGTTCTCGCGCTTTTCGGAAAGATCTTGTATAATTAACGACAGAGAAAAGGATTAAAGGGAGTGGAGTTATGCAAGGATATCGTTTTGAACAACGTAAGAAGAAGCGAGAAAACCGTATATTAAATGTGGCGATAGCTGTAGTGACCATTCTTATTATTGTAGTTGCCGTTCAAATTTTCTTAGGAGCAACCAAAAGTGAAGAAGCATCGACTGAAAATGACTTAGTAGAAGAAATAGAAGAAACAAATGAAACAGAAGTAATTCAAGATCCTGTTGAGACAAATGAGGAAGCAAGAGAAGAAGAGGAACCTGAGGTAAGGGAAGAAGAGGACAGCGAAGAAGAGACAGAAATGGATGAAGAATTTGTTGAGGCTGTTCCAGAAGAAGACTGGTCACCAGTAGGGACATCGCAAACGGGTGAATTTACTCCTGACTTCACAAAAAACGGGACGAACTGGAATGAAATGGTGAGGGCTATTCAGCAAGCTACAGGGTTTTCTGATATGACTATTTTTTGGCTAGGTAACGGGGGATCGGCAACGAGAGCTCGTGGAGAAGTAAGTGATAGGAATAATCCAAGTGAACGTTATGAAGTGTTTATTGAATGGGTTGATGGCCAAGGCTGGATGCCTGTTGAGAAAAACAAAATAAATTAATGGCTTCGGGTTTATTTGAAAAGAATCGCATCACAAACCTTTTCAGATAAACCCTTCTAAAATGAATGAGCAGAAAGGGTATTATCTATGTCAAAAACGATTGTAATAAATGGAACCATCATTACTGTAAACGGTTCGAATCAAGTACTTAAAGGTGGAGCTATCGCGTTTGAAAATGGCAAGATTACATATGTAGGTGAAACGCCAAACGATCTTTCCATGTATGAGGAAGTCATTGATGTAAAAGGCGATTATGTGTTACCTGGTTTAGTAAATACGCACGGCCATGCTTCAATGTCGTTGCTTCGTGGTTATGCAGACGACCTTCCATTGCAACAATGGCTAGAGGAGAAAATGTGGCCTATTGAAGCTCAGTACACAAAAGAGCATGCGAAATGGGGAACATACTTATCGTTGATTGAGATGCTACGTACAGGGACGACAACATTTGTTGATATGTATGACAATATGGATGAAGTCGCAATGGCTGTAGAAGCATCAGGAGCAAGAGCTAGGCTATGTAGAGGGATGATTGGCTTTGGTTCAGAAGAGTTACGTCAAAGTAAGTTAGAAGAGGCCTCAAGCTTTGCTAGAAATTGGAACAACAAAGCGAATGGACGAATTACAACGATGATGTCACCACATTCAC
Source organism: Alkalihalobacillus sp. MEB130 (assembly GCF_032335535.1). Lineage (NCBI taxonomy): Bacteria > Bacillati > Bacillota > Bacilli > Caryophanales > Bacillaceae > Alkalihalobacillus > Alkalihalobacillus sp. MEB130. The sequence continues at coordinate 72,096 of NZ_JAOANA010000014.1, read as the reverse complement.
CGTATACGTGTTCACCTCAATTTATAGAACAAATTGTATCAAAAGCAGTTGAGCTAGACGCACCGATTCATATCCATATGTCTGAAACGATCGCAGAAGTAGCTCAAAATGAGAAAGAATATGGGGAGCGTCCAGTTAAGCATCTAGAAAAGCTAGGTGTGTTCTCACAAAGAAGTTTGGTAGCACATGCTGTACATGTGGAAGATTGGGAAATGGATATTCTCGCTAAACATGATGTGAAGGTGTCAAATAACATTATTAGCAATTTGAAATTAGCAAGCGGTATTGCCCCTGTACCTGAAATGCTAAAGAAAGGAATTACTGTTTCTCTTGGAACGGACAGTTCCGCTTCTAATAACAATCTAGATTTATTTGAAGAATTGAAGCAGGTGGCTCTTTTATACAAAGGTGTCCATAACGATGCAACCTTAATTCCTGCAGAAAAGGCATTGCAACTAGCTACCATTCATGGAGCTGAAGCGATCTGGTTAGAAGATCAAATCGGAAGCCTTGAGGTTGGGAAAGAAGCTGATTTCATTGTGATGAATACGAAACAAGCTTTTTATCAGCCTGCTCATAATCCGGTTTCTCATCTTGTTTATTCAGGAAGCGGACGAGATGTGAAAGATGTGTTCGTACAAGGAAAACAAGTTGTGAGAAATGGCGAGTGCTTAACAGTAGATGAAGAGAAGGTCATCTTTGAAGCGAATCGTTTAAGCGAACAATTTTAAATTTCATTTTCAAAAGTGAAATCTACAATTTAAAAAGCCTTGAGAGAAGGTCACTTCTCTCAAGGCTTTTTAGCAACCACTTTATTGACAACGACAATTAATCAATCTTCCAGCTTTCAAGATAGACTTTTTGTTCATCTGTTAGAGCATCAATTTGGATTCCAAGCGCCTCTAATTTTAACTGAGCGACTTGCTTGTCTAATTCATAAGGAACCGTAATAATTCGATTTCCGATTTCTTTGTACTTTTCATTCACATAAGCAAGCGAGACGGCTTGTAAGGCAAATGTCATGTCCATTATTTCAGCAGGGTGACCATCACCTGCTCCTAAGTTAACAAGACGACCTTCTGCTAGCAAATAGAGCTTACGTCCATCTTTAAGAACATATTCTTCTATGTTTTTGCGCACTTCACGTTTAGAAGTAGATAAGGCCTCAAGGTCATGTTTGTTCACTTCCACATCAAAGTGACCTGCATTTGCTAAAATGGCCCCATCTTTCATAACTTCCAAATGTTCACGACGAATCACATATTGATTCCCAGTTACAGCAATAAAATAATCCCCATGTTGCGCAGCTTCTACTAGTGACATTACTTCAAATCCATCCATATAGGCTTCAATAGCTTTAATGCTATCTACTTCAGTCACAATTACTTTAGCTCCCAGACCTTTTGCACGCATTGCGACACCACGTCCGCACCATCCGTACCCAACAACGACTACTGTTTTTCCTGCAACAACTAAATTGGTTGTACGGTTTATGCTATCCCACACTGATTGACCAGTACCATAGCGATTATCGAATAAATGTTTGCAATAACCATCATTTACCGCAATCATGGGAAACGGTAGGTCTCCTGACTTTTCTAACGCCTTATCTCGAATAACACCCGTTGTCGTTTCTTCACAACCTCCACGAATGTTTTTGATAAGATCAGGACGCTCTGAATGAAGGAGTGTCGTAAAGTCGCCCCCATCGTCAATAATCAGGTCTGGCTCTACTTCTAGTGCCATAATTAAATGTTGTTTAAATTCCTCTGGATCAGGTCGGTGTTTAGCGAAAACAGTAATGCCGTCTTCAACAAGCGCAGCGCAAACATCGTCTTGAGTGGAAAGAGGGTTGCTTCCTGCAATATAAACATCAGCTCCTCCTGCTTTCACTACTTTGGCAAGATAAGCGGTTTTTGCTTCTAAATGGAGACAAATGGCCACTTTTAATCCTTTAAAAGGTTGAGTGACTTCGAAATCTTCACGGATACGATTAAGAACAGGCATATGTTCTTTGACCCAATCAATTTTTAAATGGCCTTCAGGGGCAAGGCTCATATCACGTACAATGCTTTTCATATTCATGTTCCTCCAATGTATGTAGTTCAAACTAAACTTAATGATACCGTATTCTGTCAACAGATGAAAGCTTGCTATTACAATGACGATTGATTTAAGGTTTATAAGTTAAATGGAACCATATAGGATATTTAACAAACATTGCATCATCTATTTCTTGTAGAAAATGATAGAATGAATGATAGAAGAGTAGGAGGAAGATAAATGGAAGATAAAAAGATCAAGCAACTTGAAGCGAAAGTCACGGATTACAAACAATTTGGTTTCATTTTGTTATCATTAAGTATTTTTCTGTTTATCGGATTAGTCATTCCAACAGAAAGTACGGTTATCGTTGTACCGAATTTATTTATTGCTGGTATATTTATTGCACTAGCGTTAGCGGTGGTATTTCATCGTTTGGCGATGAAAGCACAGAAGCAGTTATATGAAGAGAATACTCATTAATAATAGATACTCAAAAATTAGTAATCTAAATATTATTTCTAAGAGGGGTTCTTAACCAATCAATGGTTAAGAACCCCTCTTTCATTTTGGTTTTGTAAATTGGGAATGTTATCTAGAATGCTTACTCACAGTAGAATAACTACCATAACAGTGTGAGATATTATAAAAAATGCTAACAGGTAGGAGTACCGGAATGAATTCCTTTTTTGTTTTTAAAAAGCTAAATGCAAATTATATATATATTCGAGAAGATAGTCACTACACAGATGATTTAAAAAAAAGAGAATTTACTTGGAACGGTAGGCGGGGAATTTGTCTATTTCTTGAAACAATTATAGATGAAGAAAAACTAGAAAAAACATTTTTCTCTAATCTGGAAACTGATTCTCAATCTGAAGAGTCTGAGCTTAAGAAGAAAATAAGCGCCACTGAGGTCTCTGAGATCCAACACATCAATCAGGTTTCTAATGAATTACATAAAGGAATGGCTGCGGTATTTCTAGAAGAAAAGTCAGAAGCCTATGTGTTCGATGTCAAAAAAACAACTGAGCGATCTGTTCAAGAACCTGAAAATGAGAAAATTGTTCGAGGTTCACACGACGGCTTTGTTGAAACATTAATGACTAATCTTCAGCTTCTAAGAAGAAGGATTGAGGTTCAAGATTTGGTTATTAAATATCACGCTGTTGGGACGGAAACGAAGACAAGAATTGCTTTAGTTTATTTAGCTAGTATCGCAAATCCAACAATTGTAAAAGAAGTCGAGGAGAAGGTAAAGTCAATATCAATAGATATGGTCTTCAGCCCTGGTGCTATAGAAGAGTTTCTCGAAAATGATACAATTTCACCATTCCCGCAAATGCTTAATACAGAACGGCCAGATCGTGTAATGGCTAATCTAATAGATGGTCGTATAGCGATATTAACGGATGGTGATCCTACTGCTCTTGTTTGTCCAAGTAGTTTTTTTACTTTTTATCAATCGCCTGATGATTACAATAGTCGATTTTTAGTTGGTACCTTCTATCGCTTATTGAGAATGGTTAGCTTTCTAATAGCTATTTTTGTTCCGGCTATTTATATTGCAACTGTCTCTTTTCATTTTGAAGTAATTCCAGCTGATTTAGTGCTCCCAGTCAAAAGCTCGGTAGAAAGAATTCCATATCCTCCTATTGTTGAGGCAATCTTAATGGAATTAACGATCGAGTTAATTAGGGAAGCAGGAATTCGCTTGCCAAGCCCTATTGGACAAACAATTGGAATTGTAGGTGGACTAGTCATTGGGGATGCGGTTGTCCAGGCGGGGCTAGTATCTAACATTATGATTATTGTTGTGGCAATAACTGCGATTGCATCTTTTGTCGTTCCTTCTTTTGAAATGAGTTCAGCACTAAGAGTAATCCGGTTTCCTTTTATGTTTTTCGCTGCTAGCTTTGGTTATTTTGGAATCATGTTTTGTTTTACGCTTTTGCTCATCCATCTATGTAGGTTGGAGTCCTTTGGCTCTCCTTATTTCTCACCATTAGCTCCTCTAACATGGCAAGATCTTAAGGATAGTGTCATTCGCGCTCCTATGAAAAAAATGAATGAACGGCCGAAAGCAACGTTACCGAGGAAAAAATTCAGGCAAGCTATACGCAAAGGAAGAAGGAAATGGTAACCAATAATAAAGAGTTAATTAGTCCCTTACAATTCATATTTATCATTATTCAAACACAAATCGGAGTAGGGATACTCTCTTTACCTTATATGATCTATGAAAGTGGCGCAAAAACAGATGCTTGGATTTCGATGCTTCTAGTCGGGGGAATTATTCAACTAATCATCTTATTGTATTGGGTGTTAACAAACTGGTTTCCGACAAGTCCTTTTTATGGATTATTGTCAAAGGTGTATGGGAAACTGTTTGGACGAGCTCTTACGATTGGATATACCGTTTATTTTATCTTTGTTAGTAGTCTTGTCTTAATTCTATTCAATTTCGTCATTGAAATTTGGGCATTTCCTAGAACACCTAGCTGGGCATTCAATCTAATGATGTGCATTTTAGCCTACTATTTAGTCGTTGATAAACTAAGGGTAATTGGCCGCTTTCATACATTGGTTTCTGTCCTATTACTCACCATTATATTCTTAACCTTACCTGCTTACCCATATATGGATATTAGATATATTATGCCGATTGGAGATAGCGGGATACTTAATATTGTAAAAGGTGGAAAAGAGGCATTATTATCAATTCTTGGATTTGAGGTGATCTTATTTCTCTTTCCATTTGTAGAAGGGTCTAAAAAGAAGAAGTTAGCTGCTGCTAGTATCGCTAATGTTATCGTGACGGTCTTTTACACGTATTTGACTTTAATATGTCTGCTCTTTTTTAGCCCTGAGGAGATAAAATTAATTCCCGAACCGGTTTTATATTTATTAAAAGCATTTACTTTTCCGGTGCTTGAAAGGGTTGATATTGTCTTTTTAGCAATATGGATTATGTCTGTTGTCACATCATTAATGAGCTATGTCTATCTAGCATCTGTTGGTCTTGCTGATGTTTTCTCAGTAAAGCATCATAAAAAAACTGTTCCTTTTATAATCGGCTCAAGCTTTGTTATTGCGCTGATTCCACGAAATTCGATATCCATTGCAAGTTGGAGTGAAATCATAACAAATATCGGATTGATATTTGTTATTGGAATACCAGTCTTAACAGTGTTATACATTTGCATATTCAAGAGAGAAAAGGTGGATCAAGATGCTAACAAAAGTAGGTAGTTCTATTGTAATTTTACTAGCAACTATGATCATATCAGGATGTTGGGATCAGTATTTAATTAAAGACGTAAATTTAATTTTTACCGCAGGGATTGATCGAAATGAAGAAGGGAAATTTTTTACAAGTGTTACCATTCCTGAACAAGAAACGAATACTGAAGCACCAATTGTTCGTATGGCTACAGGGATAGGAAATACGCTGAGGGAATCACGCAACAATATTGATAATACTGTTGACGGTATATTAGATTCGTCAAAGATTAGAGTGCTATTAGTAGAAAGTATTTTAGCTGAAGAAGATCTTTATGCAATGCTTGATTTATATTACCGCGATCCAAGAGCTCCATTGAATGCAAAGATTGCCATTACGGAAGTAAAGGCACATGACGCGTTAGATATCGATATAGAAGGTCAAACATTAATAAGTGACTATTATTCAAAGCTCATTGAAGGTGCTGAAAAACGTTCCATCATCCCAAAAATGAATATTCAATATATCTGCCCACTTATGGTCGACCCAGGACGAGATTTTATGCTACCGATCATTTCAATTGGAACTTCCAATGAAAAGGAAGTTGCCTTGATTAGTGGAGCAGCTTTATTTCACGGAAAAATTATGACTGGAAAAATTAGTACTAGAGAAAGTGTTATGGCGAATCTTCTCAATAATATCATGTATGAGGATGCTCAATTTACGGTGGAAATAGCCGAAAAAGAGGAAATAATGAATGCTTTAAACTATATAACCGTCCAAGTTGAAGAGTTTGACCGAATGTTACATGTGAAAGTTAACAAAGAGGGTGAAATTGAAGTAGATCTAGATGTGAATTTATACTTCAATGTTGCTGAGTTTCCACCAGATAGCCTTGATGAGGCTAAAATAGCCGATTTAAATAAAAAGATAACGAAGGAACTTTCTGATTTGGCGACAACTGTAGTTGAGAAAATTCAGGCTGCTAACTGTGATTATTTTGGAGTAGGCAGGGAAGTCATGGCTTATCACAAACAGCAGCTAAAGGACCGAGATTGGAACGAGATATACCCAAATATCCCCATTGAAGTAACTGTTAAAGCGGAGATTATCCAACATGGAATCATTAATTAGCTGTTAATTACATAACTAAGATAGCCATGTAATTAACAGATTCTCTTTGTTAGTGAAACGTTAGTTAAATTTTACAATTTTTTAATGAAAGCACCTATATTCGTTTGAGAAGATCAAGAAAATGAGCTAGAATGCGAGCCGTTAACCCCCAAATAACATAGTCTTGATAATAATAGAAGTACTCAGGAATTTCCTCATATCGTTTTGTGTATGCCTGCTTATTAGGAACTTGATTCAGAGGAAATCCTTCCCCAGGTTCAAAGTGAATTTTCATAGTGTGTACAGCCGGTTTGTGTTGATGCAAGTATGATAATGGAACAGTGAATATATGATCCACTTCTTTTTGATTAATGTTTAATTCTTCAAGACTTCGTAACTCTGCAAGGAAAGGATAAATGACTCCACGGAAGGGAGTAACAAGGACATCAAGGGGAGCCATAATCGTCATGTCTTGCTTAGGGATTCCTATTTCTTCAGTTAGTTCGCGGAGCGCAGCTGCTTCTGCTGATGGATCTGTTGAGTCAATTCTGCCTCCAGGAAAGCAAATTTCTCCAGGTTGCTTATTGAGTTGTTTGGAACGAACTTCAAAGAGAACCGATAATTCATTATCAATATAGATTAAAGGTACAATAACAGCAGAGTTCATAGAAGTAGAGCCAAGAATTCCACTTTTTCTATTTTCTAAGATCTTTTGTATCGCAGATAGATTATACATAGGTAACCTCCATGTAATGTCTTGTGATTAAGTATATGTAACTGAACTGTTTACCTTATTATACAACATAAGCAAACAGGAATGAGAAGCACTAAAATGGGACGACATGTTACTAGATTTAACAAAATAAATAAAATGAGGAAGTTCCTTGTAAGAAGATATAACAAAAAAGCTGTAAATGACAACAGAGTAAGGTACATTAAATACAGGAAAGGTCATTGACTTAGCTTCCAAAAATGTTCTCTCTACTCTCCCCCATTGCGAGCGATTCAATTGAATCGCTCATTTTTTTGTGTCAATAGGTTTACGAGCACAATGATTTATGTATTATTTGGAACCAGGCGAATGTACCTTGCAAAAAAAGTCGAAATACATGAAAATAAAAGGAGATACAAGGACAAGAAGGGTAAGGGGAAGACCTAGATGGACGTTCATAGTAAAGAAAACGAAATGCTTGTTTTGCTAGAAAAATTAGTTAATATTGACAGTGGTTCGTACTATAAGAAAGGTGTAGACCAAGTTGGAAAAGAGCTTATTCCTTTTTTTATAGAGTTGGGTTATGACATTCAGAAAGTGAAACAACATGATCTAGGTGATCATGTCATTATTCAACACCCCGAAAGAAAGCAGTCTTCGATTTTGATAGTTGCTCATATGGATACGGTGTTTGAAGAAGGGACGGCTAACGATCGCCCTTTTTCCATTAAGGATGGACGAGCGTTTGGACCTGGTGTCATTGATATGAAGGCTAGTTTAGTTACGGTTATTTACGCACTTCGTTATTTAAAAGAAAGTGGCTCTTCTGCCTATAAAGATGTTGAAATCATCTTAAACAGTGATGAAGAAATTGGCTCTTTAACGTCACGTGAAATAATAGAAAAAGAAGCAATTGGAAAATCGTATGCTTTAATTATGGAACCAGCAAGACGAGATGGCTCTTTAGTAACAGAGAGAAGAGGGAGTGGACGTTTTACAATTGAAGTTCATGGAAAAGCGGCCCATTCAGGTATTGAGCCTGAAAAAGGGAGAAGTGCAATTGAAGAGTTAGCTCACAAAATTGTCAAGCTTCATGAATTAAATGATCATGAACATGGTGTCTCCGTAAATGTGGGGATTATTGAAGGAGGAGATGCCGTTAACACTGTATCGGCCATGGCTATTGGCCATATTGATGTACGAGTATCGACTCCGGAACAAGCGGAAGAAATGGAACATAAAATTGAAGAAGTCTGTGCTTCTTCTGATGTAAGTGGTACGGAAATTGAATTGACAGGAGATATGAGAAGACCTCCAATGTTAAAGAATAAAAAAATTGAAGATCTCTTTAATATTGTTAAAAAGGTTGGAGAAGATTTGGGAATCGAAATCAAAGACACGAAAACAGGGGGAGGATCGGATGCGTCATTTACATCCGCAATGGGAATCCCTACAATTGATGGTCTTGGTCCTATTGGAGGCAATGCGCATAGCAGCAAGGAATATTTAGTTATATCCTCATTAACAGAACGAACGTTGTTATTAGCCAAAGTGATTGAACGGCTGATGAATGATAAATATGAGAAAACAAATTGAAAATGAAAAAAGACCTGCTTGAGTTACCATCAAGCAGGTCTTTTTCGCAAAAAAAACAAATGTGTGTATGGTTGCAGTAGAAGTGTTAGGCGACACGAAGAAAATATGTAAAAAAGAGAAAATCTAACTTTATTTTAGGTGGACAGACACGACCAAGCCCAGTTATACATAGAGTTAAAGTAACGACATTATGGGGGTGATGTTATGTCAACAATAATTGCAGCGATCTCTTACTTGTTTAAAGAAGTTATCGTCTTCGTATCATACGTTAAGAATAACGCCTTCCCACAGCCACTAAAGAAAGATGAAGAACGTAAATACTTAAAGCTTATGCAGGAGGGAGACGAAGAAGCACGCGACCTTCTAATTGAACATAACCTACGTTTGGTGGCGCATATCGTCAAGAAGTTTGAAAATACAAGGGAAGATACAGAAGACCTCATCTCAATAGGAACGATTGGTTTAATTAAAGCGATAGAAAGCTATTCTGATGGAAAAGGGACAAAGCTAGCAACCTATGCTGCAAGGTGTATTGAAAATGAAATTCTTATGCATTTAAGAGCCTTAAAGAAGGTTAAGAAGGATGTTTCCCTGCACGATCCGATTGGAACGGACAAAGAGGGGAATGAGATTACGTTAATTGATGTCCTGCAAGAGGAAGGCGAAGATATCGTTGATGTGATTCAAACGAATATGGAGAAGACACAGATTTACAAGTTCATTCACGTTTTAGATGAGCGCGAAAAAGAAGTGATTGTGGGTCGCTTCGGCTTAAATTTAGAGGAAGAGCGCACCCAGCGTGAGATAGCAAAAGAGCTTGGGATATCACGTAGTTATGTATCAAGAATTGAGAAACGAGCGTTAATGAAGTTGTTTCATGAGTTTTATAAGCAGAGTCAAGGGAAGAGTTAATAAACGTTAACAGGCATTTCCTGAATATTGGGAGATGCCTGTTTTAATGAAATTTATATTTTATACTATTAAAATAGTAATTATAGATTATTACCCAATAATAACTCTCTCTTTTGGATAATGATAATGCTCTTCCGTCATTTTGCCCCGAATAATAAATAAGAATGCAAAAACACCGATACGACCTACAAACATTAAGAAAATGATCGTTAATTTTCCAGCTGTGCTTAGGTCTGGAGTAATTCCCATAGATAACCCTGTAGTTCCAAAAGCCGAGCATACCTCAAAAATGATAGCTGTTAAAGGAAACGGTTCAATATATGAGAGGAAAATAACAGCTGAAGCAGTAAGCATTATCGCTACACTTATGACAATAAAGGACTTTATTATGTCTTCTTGATCGATTTCTCTGCCGAATATTTTTATCGAGTTTTTCCCTCGAGCAAATGTATAAATAGCTAAAATGATGATGGCGAACGTAGTGGTTCGAATTCCTCCACCCACACTACTAGGTGAAGCCCCGATAAACATGAGAGCACTTAAAAATAACTGTGTAGGAATATAAAATTCTGCTACATCCATTGTGGCAAGCCCGCCATTTCTAGTTGTAACGGATTGGAATAGGGCATAAAAGAAGGTTTCATGCCACGATTTATCAAGAAAGAAATGATTTCTTTCCAATAAAAGTATTCCAATAAAACCAACTAAAACAAGTAACCCAAATGTTGTTGTTGTTAATTTAGTATAAAGTGAAAAGCGCTTATTAAATGGTCGTTCTTTTGCCAGTAAGAACTCCTTTACTTCAATGAGAACAGGAAACCCAATTGCCCCTAATACTAATAAAATGATATTAACAAATTGAACGAAGTAATCATGAGCAAAGGGCTCTAGAGAACTCCCTGTAATATCAAACCCAGCATTTGTTGTGGCACTTACTGATGCAAAGAAACCTTGTATAAATGCTTCTTGCCAAGTCGGGAAGTATTGTAAGAAGTGAATACCGAGAATGAGTGCACCGATAGCTTCAATCGCTAAAATAATAAATAAAATCTGTTTCATGATCAAAACTAAGCCTGCCATTTCTCCGCGGTTTTGATCTGTCATAATTAATTGTCTTTCTCTTAATCCAATCTTTCGACGAAAGAGCATCCATACAAATGTTCCTAATGTCATAATTCCAATTCCGCCAAATTGCAGAACAAAAGCAAGAATAAACGTACCTGGAACACTGAAGGTTTCTGCTGTTGAGACAACAGTTAGTCCTGTTACACTTACAGCACTTACAGCCGTGAAGAGTGCCTCAATAAACCCCCATTCCGTTCCAGGATTACGTGCAACAGGTAGACTAAATAAACCCATTGCAATAATGACAGCAAAAATGTAGTACATAACAATAATCTGAACCGCAGTAAGATGACTTAGGTGCTGCCTTATTTTTCCCATCTCTATAAACCTTCTTCTTCAAATCTCTTTAAATCTCTTTTATGACCAATGACAATAAGGATATCTTTTTCATTTATCACATCTTCAGGCAACGGAGAAACATTGATATCTTCCCCTTTTTTAACCGCTAAGATCGTACAACCAAACTTGGCACGTACATCTAATTCAATGATTGAGCGATTATGAATTTTGTTTGTTGCTAGCAGTTCTACAATACTGTATTCATCAGACAACTCAATAAAATCTACAATTTTTTCTGAAGTTAAATGTTGTGCAATACGAACTCCCATATCATGCTCAGGGTGAATGATTCGATCGGCCCCTATTTTATCAAGTACCTTATGGTGATAAGCGCTTTGAGCTTTTACCCAAACATTCTCAACTTCCATTTCCTTTAATACGAGAGTAGTTAATATACTAGATTGAATATTATCGCCAATCGCAACTATGACGTATTCAAAGTTGCGAATTCCTAGAGATTGTAACGCTTTTTCATCGGTCGAGTCTGCAATAACAGCATGTGTAGAGTATTGTGCAAACTCATTTACTTTATGCTCTCTATTATCGATAGCTAAAACTTGATGTCCCATTCTATATAACTCCTTGCACACACTACCACCGAAACGTCCCAACCCAACAACAGCAAATTGTTTCTTTTTGTCTGCCATTTTTCTCCACCTCTTTTTATGCAAAATAAAATAGACCATCACAAAGAATGGTCTATTGAGACCCTTCTCTCCAAAATAACGCTGACGAGGTTAGCTGTCGGATTAGGGACTGAGAGTATCCCCTCTTACTTAGTAAGATTCACCCCAAGATGGAACATTTCCACCAAAGTTGGTTCCCCCGCTCGAAAAATGATTAAGCGACTAAAGGTTATTATTAAATTTAACTAATAGAGAATTTACTTCTTTTAGGTCGGGTTGTCAATACTTATTGTATAAATTTACAAATTGCAGTTTAGTTGGGTTTCATAATCTTGTCATATGTTTCTTTAGTACAGATGGCATAAAGCTCTGCCTCATTAGGAATAGGCTCTCCTAGCTTGGTTAGAATTTGAAAATCATTCCGATCAGAAATTAAATTAGCCCCGAGTTTTTTTAAATCTTCAAAAGCATCATTATATGTTTTCCAAATATGTTTTTTTGTGATTTTACGAATATCCACACCGCTTCTTCTACTTAGGAGTTCCATGATTAGCTTGCTTGATCCTTTATCGACAGCAGCTTTTGCCATCAGATCAGATAAGGCTTCATCAGCAATAATAAATTCATCTACATTCGCATGTTCGAAGTTTGAAATATGCTTTTCTTTAAGAATCTCAACAATGGTATAAATCTCTTGATTCATCTCTACTGCATAACTCTCAATGGCTGATACAATCAGAAGTGACTGTCCATCTGCAGCGACAGAGTTAAACTCTTTATCTCCTGTAAAAATTAAAACAGCTTTCGCCTCAAGTACATTCGCCTTTTCTAATGTTTCTATATCAGTTGCATCACCTTGTATGTAGGAAAATTTATCACGCTCTAAGGGAGATTTCGGTAGTGAATCGACCACAAGAATCTTTGCTTGGTCATCAATTTCTAAGATCTCATTCATGGTATGTTTAGCTTTATTGGACCAACCTATAATCACATAGTGACCTTTTCCCTTATAATTCAATTTCCCTTCCTCCTTTAATTTTCGTAAAAGTCCAAACCCTTCAACAATTTTGCCTATGACAATACCGATTAAACCAATTCCAAAAAAATATAAAAATAATCCAAATATCTTACCTATTGTGGTATCTGGAACGAAGTCACCATAGCCTGTTGTTGTAACAGTAGTCATAACATACCAAAATCCGATGAATGGATTTTCAAACATTTCAGGTTCCAACCAGTGAATAATAAAAGAACTGCTAATTAAAAAAATGACCGTTATCAAAAATAATGTTAGCTTTCTGATGTTAACAGCCATTTTCATTATTTCAAATATCATCAACATACAAATCCCTCCTTTTAGATAAGGTTTCCAATGTTAGCAACGTTATAAGTCCGAGCTTAAATATTTTCTTAAGTAATAGAATAGCCATATGTTGTAAGGGAATTTTCCTCATTTACGTGCGCATTAAATTTCATAGGTAAAAATAAACGCAAATAATATCAGAATAGATGGGGGTGATTGCTCTGGTAAACCTAACAGAAATGCTTAAAGGCGTGCTTGAGGGTTGTGTCCTTGAAATTATAAGTCGCAAGGAAACCTATGGCTACGAAATCACGAGGCAGCTTAAAGACCTTGGTTTTACAGAAGTTGTGGATGGAACTGTTTATACCATCTTAGTCCGGCTTGAAAAAAATAATTTGGTGGAGATTACGAAAAAGCCATCTGAAAAGGGACCACCGCGGAAGTTTTTCAAACTCAACGAAGCGGGGCATGAGGAGTTGCGGATGTTCTGGGATAAATGGGGATTTGTTGCATCGAAAATGAACGAGTTAAAGGAGAGAAAACAATGAATTTTTGGGAAAAAATCACAGGGAGCGACATGACGAAAGAAATGAAAAGTTTTGAATCTCGAGCCCAAAAGCTGCCTACTGATTATCATGCGGCTTGGGAAAGAATTAACTCCAATCTTTGGCAGCACTCAGATTTCACTGGTCGAAACCTCATGCCAATTCTTGACGGTGTACTTGGCCTGCTCGAAGAATCGGCTACGGAGGGGCAAAGTGTCCATGAGGTTTTAGGCGATGACATCGAAGGTTTCTGTTCGGCGCTTGTCGGCGAAGAAGGGGCAAAGTCTTTTAGAGACAAGTGGCGCGAGCAACTTAACAATAATATTGCAAAAAAATTAGGCAAATAGGAGGATAATAATGAGAATAAAAGATATCATCGAAGGCAAAAAAGAGTGGAGAGCGCACATGGCGCGTGTCAAAGCTCTCCCAAAAGATTATCAGGTTGTATATAAAGAGATTCAAAAGTACCTATTTAAGGTCGGCCCTGTTGAGCTAACAGACGGGACGGAACTACTCTCGGGTATCATCGATCTTTTTGAAGAGGGAGTAGCCACAGGAAAAGGTGTACTCGAAGTGACGGGCAGTGACGTAGCATCTTTCTGCGACGATCTAATCAAAGATTCAGAAACTTACGCTGACATCTATCAAGAATTTGCTAACCAAGAAGTTAACAAGGCCATGAAAAAAGTTACAGATAAAAGAAAGTAAAGTTGAAAGTGGTCAACAAAATCAGCAAATATGGGGATATCTTTGCATTACTAGGTTCTATTGGAGCAGGAAAAACAACATTGATTCGAATCATGGCTACTTTACTTAAAGCCGATACTGAAAATGTTATGATCAATGGTTATGATGTTGAAAAAAAACCAGGGGACGTTAGAGGTTCTATCAGTCTTACTGGTCAGTCGCAGAGTGGGTACTTACTCTGGCGGTATGAAAAGAAGAATTGATATCGCACGGAGTTTAGTCAAAAAAGTAATAAAAAATCTGCTCCCTACGGAACAGATTTTTTATTAGTTATAAGAAGGTAAGTAAAGTCCCTAAAGCTAATGCTAAAAGGAATACTTGCCAGATTTGCCATTTGAATTTAAACAATAGACCAAGCATTACGATAGCAATAACAACACTACCCCAATCAATAAAGACTTCTAAAGATAGCCGTATTAGGAAACTAGCGATAAGACCAACAACAGCCGCACTAACACCTGCTAAGTATAATTTTAACTTTGCATTTTCTCTAATTTTATCGAAATAAGGAGCACCTAACAACACCACTAAAAAGGCAGGTAAAAAGATAAAAAAGGTTGCCAGTGTAGCTCCCCAAAAACCATATGCTGCAAATCCAACGAATGCTGCAACCATAATCAATGGACCAGGTGTTAATTCATTAATAGCTAAACCATCAATATATTGTTCAGTTGTTAGCCAGCCATAATTATCAACAGCGTCAAATTGTAACAATGCTAGAACCGTATATGCTCCACCAAAGCTAAGTGCCCCAATTTTTAGAAATAATAGGGAAAGGCTAGTTGGTATCGAAGCGGTCCCTACTGAAGCGAGTGCTAAAAGTGGAAGACTGTTAAGGCTGAATGCTTTATTGTTAAATGAGCGAACTAGTATCATATATACTAATCCCATGACTAATAGTAAAAGGATTAAATCAATTTGAGTAAAAAAAGATAAAGTTAACATGAAAAGAGTGATAAATATTTTCTTTCCGTCTTGTAATACCCCAAACTTATTTGCTATTCGATAAAGACTAAACAAAACAATCGCGACCATTGCTGGCTTAACACCATATAATAAACCTTGGGCAATATCCGATGTAGCTGCATATTGAAAGTAAGCCCAAGCTAAAATGGTGATTAAGATAAAGTTCGGTAACATAAATCCCAGTCCTGCTAAAAAACCACCTAAAAAACCACGTTGTCTATATCCAACATACATACATAGTTCAGCGGCCTCTGGTCCTGGTAACATCCCACATACAGCAAAGGCATCTCGAAATCGTTCATTATCAATCCATTTTTTCTTTTCTACCGCATGTTCATGTATGACTTGTATTTGTGCAGCAGGACCACCCCATCCCTGTAATCCAATAAGGATATAGGTCCAAAAAATGTTCCATAAACTGGGTTTCCTCACTTATATTCTCTCCCATTATAAATGATTATTTCTTTTTATCATTGCGTATAAAGCTTCATAAATAATAATTCCTTTTTCCAAAGCCTCATAATCATCCTTGCTATCTTGGCTAATTCCATCACAAATGAAATCAAGACCAGGTGCAACAGGCTCTAAAAAAACTTCTTGTACCGTATCTGCTTCATCTACAATTTGGGCAATTCTATTTAGCGCGCTATCTTCTAAATTATAATCTTCTATTAAAGAATAAAATGAACATCGTCCATTTCTGTGAGAAAACTCTGCCCCTGGAATATCAAATCCCCTTGTGCCATCAGGAATTTCTTGTTCGCCTTCAGGGATAAAAGTAAATTCAGCTTCTTGATCAATATACTTTTTAATTAACCAACAACAAGCCATACGGTCCACCCCAATGTTTTCCCATGTAACCCACTTCATTTAAACTCACTCCTTCGTTGTATCATTTTTTCACGTACGTTTAATTCCAACGGGGACTTGAAGTAATCAACATTTTTTATCCGTTGGTATTTCTTTGACAAAGAAACCAAATCAATGTTTTCTTCATCCAGTTGTTTTAAAAGGTCAATATAACTTTCATTGATTTGTTCAATAAATAACTGACTTACTTCTTGATCAGACAATCCAAAGTGAAGTTGTGATTCCCACATAGTTGCTTCTCCGCCTAAATCCTTTATTTCAACCGTTAACCATTGAAATTGTTCATATGTATAAGCATTTTTAGGTAAGAGCCATATAGCATCATGTAAATGAAACGCCCCTAAACTTTTTAATTTCCTCCAGACTTTTACCCTTGGGGAACTAGGCTTTCTAGGTATTTTATATGTGAGGTGTAGCCAACTAATCAATCTTTCACCTCCTGTAAATGTAACCATGGTTACATTGTACTTTAATATTAACTACATTCATAGAGTGGATTTACATGTGTTCTTCAAGAAAAGAGGCAATCCTTGAATAAGCGTTGAATGCACTTCTTCTTGTTGAAGCAGCAATTTAGTTGACTAGATTGGTGAAACTCATTTAAGTTGATAATATAATGAATACAAATAAAAATTTTCAAATGAGAAATATATTATTATAAGAATGGGAAAAGGAGGATCATACTTATGGATAATCGTGAATCTCCCCCCAAGATGCCACGCTGGGTAAAGGTCTTTGGAGTTATAGTTATCGTCTTGTTATTAGTATTTGTCATCATACATCTTTTGGGTGGTGAACACGGCCCAGGTCGTCACATATCAACTGATGATTTTGCTGGCTTTATAGCACTTGTAATAAAAGGTAAACAACTTTCATGACCATGACACCCTTAATTCGAAAATTCATGCTCATCGTGCATATTACTTCCTCAGTAAGTTGGATCGGGGCTGTCGCTTGCTTTCTAGCTCTTGCCATAGTTGGTCTTACAAGTCAGGATACTCAAATAGTGCGTGCGGTCTATCTGTCAATGGACTTAATCGTTTGGTACATTATAGTACCATTGAGCCTTGCTTCACTATTTAGTGGACTGGTTCAATCATTTGGGACTCAGTGGGGATTATTTCGGCATTATTGGGTTTTGGTGAAATTCCTGTTAACTATCCTTGCTACAATCGTATTACTACTACAATTGGAACCAATTAGTTATATAGCTAATGTAGCAGTAGATACAACATTTTCTAGTGCCGATTTCCGCGAGGTAAGGCTCTCATTAGTTGTTCACGCTGCTGGTGGACTATTCGTGCTACTAGTGATTATGACCCTATCGATCTACAAACCTCGTGGTGTAACCCGATATGGGTGGCGTAAACAACAAGAAAAGGTTAAGGATTCAAAGTAGTAGATAAAAACAAATTTATTATTTCGGATACTTCACTAACGATAAGATTATATTGAAGACGATCAACTAATAAAAAATTCTTATCCTACGCAGCAAATATAAAGTGACAATAGAAAGAGAATGGTAGCGCCGCTAGCCATTCTTTTTTCTAAGAAGAGAGGATTAAATTTATAGACACACTAGAGATAGAGGGTGGTCTTTAGTTGTAGAGAAATTGAGATGACTATTGATAAAAAACATATGAAGGAAGTTAAAGAAATATTGTTTGAAATTGGATTTTCAGAATCAAAAAGTAATAATTACAACTGGTTTGATGATGAGCTATCATTGACTATGTGAACAATACTTAAAGTAATGAGAGTTTGAGATGAAAAAGGATTAACTAAAGCATTGGTTTTAACTCCAATGCTTTTTTATGTTATTTTTTAATATGCATATGCTTAATTTAGAACTACAAATTGTTCCGTAAATCATGCTTTCTACTATTGTACAAAAGCAGTTAAAACCCATACCGGCTTTTGGTTATAAATTTCTTCCCCAAACCCCATAATGTAGCTGAATGAGCTTTTAAAAACGCCCCTCTTCTGACATTAGAGTAGAAATTCATATGCATTTAAGAGCCTTAAAGAAGGTTAAGAAGGATGTTTCCCTATACGATCCGATTGGAACGGACAAAGAATGAAATTACGTTAATTGATGTCCTGCAAGAGGAAGGCGAAGATATCGTTGATGTGATTCAAACGAATATGGAGAAGACACAATTTTACAAGTTCATACACGTTTTAGATGAGCGCGAAAAAGAAGTGATTGTGGTCGCTTCGGCTTAAATTTAGAGGAAGAGCGTACCCAGCGTGAAATTGCGAAAGAGCTTGGTATTTCACGTAGCTATGTATCTAGAATTGAAAAGAGAGCGTTAATGAAACTTTTCATGAGTTTTATAAACAGAGTCAAGGAAAGAGTTAATAAACGTTTACAGGAATTTTCTGGATAATAGGAGATGCCTGTTTCTAATGGAACTTATATTTTTATACTATTAAAATAGTTAGCTTTTAGAACAAGCTTTGTTAACCTAGTTTGGAACTAATAGCTTATTGCTTTCAATCCAAACTGATGTTTCTACTTCCTTTCCTACAATTGTAAATGTTTAACTCTACAAATATAAATGATGAGTCCTATTATTCGATTAATGGCATAGATGGCGATCTTTCCGAGCACGAGTCCTATAAGAAGCCCCATTCCCATTTGCCAAAAAAACGACCCAACAAGTAAATAATAATGTGGTTGATCGGTCATCAATAATTGAATAAATGAAATGGTTAGAAATACAGCCATCGGATCATTTGTTCCGGACTCGGCTTCTAATGTAGCACCTAATCTTTCTCAAAGGTTCACCCCTTTTAAACCTGTAAAGACGGCAGCAGCATCTGTTGATCCTACTATGGCACCGAATAAAAAGGCTTCTAACTAGTACACATCTAAAATGAATTTTGCTGCGGCTGCAACGACAGCTGATGTGATTAATACTCCGAATGTAGCTAAAGACAAAGCGGGGATAGTAACTGGTTTTACAGTGGACCATTTTGTTTTCAAACCACCTTCAAGGAGGATAATGACTAGTGCAAGTATCCCGATTAGCTGAGCATACTTTGCATTATCAAAATAAATGAAGCCAATGTCGTCACTACCAGCTAACATTCCAACTAACATAAAGAGGACTAGGGCGGGGACGCCAAGTCTAGTAGAGAATTTTGCTGTAATAACTCCAGCAATTAAAAGGAGAGCAGCCATCAAGATAATATAATCGGTATTAAAAACCCCATCAAACATAGATTTTCCTCTCCTTTCTAAGAAATATTAGATATCAAAGGTTAACATCCATTAATGGTGGTTCAGCTTTTTCTTCATCATTTATCCCAATATAACGAAGGGTTGCACTGCGAGTTTCATGATTAAAACGTTTTTGTAAAAGAGAAACAGCTATCCCTTGTTTATATGCATGGTAACCAAATGTCTTACGTAATGTATGTGTACCAACTTTCTCGTTAATACCAGCCTCTAGTGCTGCCTGGTTAACAATTCTATAGGCTTGTTGTCGAGTAATTGGACGACTTTTATTATTTGATCCAAACAAATAATCATCATGGTTTAAGTTTGCTTGTTTAAAGTAACTACTGACGGCTTGTTTCACCTTTTTGTTTAAGTAGACTCTTTATTTTAATTTGATAATGCCGTTTTAACCGTTATAGCTATAAATTAAGTAAGTCACCTGACAATAATAATTCGACATAGTTATAGTCATAGGGAATGTCAAATATGTGAAAAAACATGATTTATTAGTTTTTGTGTTTGGACAAGATTTTCCCTGTCATCCAGCTTTATTAACATTGCCTTACATCGCAATCATCCTACAATTATAAACCAATCCTCTAATTAGATTTTTATAACAAATTAGATAATTATAATTATTTGTTGACAACGCTTTCACTAGTTTTTATAATGAAAACAATTAGAACGATCTAATAAAAAGCTGAAGAGGGGGAAGTAATGAAAAAAAAACCAGTTTCAAAACAAATTACGATTAATATTTCCGAAGACCAAACAATTATTGAGTTAAGTTCATTAGTTCAACCATTCCAATCAGAAATTTATTTAAAAAAGATGATTCGAGGGAATGTTGTAGAAGTAAATTTAAAAAGTTTATTAGGTTTAATAACTCTACAATTAAAAAATCACGATCAAATCATTGTTCGAACAGTTGGAGAGGATTGTGAAGAGGCTTTAGTAAAAGTAATGGAATTTTTAACAAAAGGAAACAAATAGTTTCAAAGAAATGATTATTTTCAGACATTTGTTTATAATATTAGATCGATCTAATATTATTGATAATGTTTTTCGATCTATTCTTAGATCGATCTAATTTAAAGTGAGCGCTTAAATTAAATGAAACAAAAGGGGTGCAATATGAAAAAGGGACTATTATTAATTGTGTTATTGTTTGTGTTTATTCTTGGTGCTTGTTCTCAACAAACTTCAGAGAATGTGGAAAATGGTTCTGATGATGTGGTTAGTGAAAATTCAGGAGATGCAAAAATTATGAGAATGGCAGTTGCTACTCCTGAAGAGCGCTCGCTTACAAAAGGATTAGTAAAGTTTGGTGAACTTGTTGAAGAGGAGTCGAATGGTTCAATTAAAATTGAAGTGTATCCAAATGGCCAACTTGGTGGAGATCGAGAGGTATTTGAAGGGCTTCAATTAGGTACGATACAAGGAACAACAATTTCTACTGGTCCTGTCGCTCAATTTGCCCAAAGGTTCTCTGTATTTGACTTACCATTTTTATTCCCGAATACAGATGTTGCATATGAAGTGTTAGATGGACCTTTAGGAACGGAATTATTAGAAGATCTACCCGCACAAGGAGTAGTGGGATTAAATTATTGGGAAAACGGTTTCAGACATCTTACAAACAATGTGAGAGAAGTAGCGACTGTTGAAGACATCCGAGGGCTAGATATACGTACATTAGAAAATGAGCTGCATATTGACTTCTGGCGCGAACTTGGTGCAAACCCAACACCAATGGCATTTACTGAATTATTTGCTGCATTGCAACAAGGTGTTGTAGATGGACAAGAAAATCCAGTTGGGAATGTAACAACGACGAATTTCTATGAAGTACAAGATTATATAACGAAAACAAACCACATCTACAATGCTAGTGTATTCATGATCAGCCAATCGTTTTGGGACCAATTAACAGATGAAGAAAAAGATATTATTACAAAAGCTGCAGACGAAGCGAGAGATTATCAAAGAGAATTAAATCAACAAGAAGATATTGAAGCGTTCGAGTTTCTTGAAGAAGTGGGCATGACAATTACTAAATTGTCTTCAGAGGAATCTGAAAAACTTTTTGAAAAAGTACAGCCAGTATATAAAAAATATTCTTCCATAATCGGTGAAGATTTTGTCAATCAATTGTTAGAATCTATACAATAATAAACTAAGAAATCTTAGAAGGGGGGATTCCCCCTTTTTACTCTTTTATTTTTACTCTTGTAGGGTACGGAATATCTTCAGATTTTTGTAGAGTAATCATTAGTACATGTACAACTAACCCCATATTGCTTAGAAAAGTAAACAAAAGTATATATCTCGCTAGGCAAAGAAAGGTATATAGTTTTGTTTTTCTTTTCAACTAAAATCATTGGAGATTTCATAGAAAGAGAGGGATAAAGATGAGAATGTTAAAGTGGCTGGATGAGCATATTGAGGAGCTATTTTTAGTTGTTTTTTCAGTAATTATGGTCGTAGCAATTGGACTCCAAGTATTTATGAGATATGTTATGGGTGCGTCTTTATCATGGTCTGAAGAATTAGCAAGATATTGTTTTATTTGGTTAGTTTATCTAGGCATTAGTTATGGAGTAAAAAAGCAGCGTCATATCAAAGTAGACCTCGTCCTTCTTTTATTAAAAGACAAGGGGAAAGTGATCTTAAATATCATTTCTAATCTTATATTTTTGTCTTTTGCCATTTTCGTCATGATTTATGGTTATGGAATTGCAAGCAAACTCTTAACATGGGGACAGACCTCTCCGGCCCTTCAGTTACCTATGGGGCTTGTCTATATGGCTACCCCTATTGGAATGGGTCTAACAGCTATCCGAATCATTCAGCAATTATACAAGCAAATTCAAACCTTGCTCGGAAAAGAGCAATTTGAGGTGAAAACAGAACAAGAACGCTTGTTGGAAAATGAAGATGGCAATTAACATCAGGATCTAGTAGATAAGAAATAGGAGGGGACATAGATGACGACAACCGTATTATTTGCAAGTTTTGGACTGTTTTTGTTACTTAGCGTTCCGATTGGGATCGCACTTGGCTTAGCAACATTAGTTACAATTGTATATAGTGGTTCATTACCTCTAGATTTTTTAGCACAAGGTCTTGTTACGTCCATCGATTCATTTCCGTTAATGGCGGTTCCTTTTTTCATTTTAGCTGGTGAAATTATGAGTAAAGGAGGAATTTCTGAACGTCTTTTTCGGGTTGCCAATGCTGTAGTTGGAGACAAAACAGGAGGATTTGCAATCGCAACAATAATAACATGTATGTTTTTTGCGGCGATTTCAGGATCAGGACCTGCAACAGTGGCGGCTATTGGGGGCATTATGATTCCGGCAATGGTGCGTCAAGGGTACGATAAAAAGTTTGCCACCGCCGTTGTTTGTGCAGCGGGTTCTCTTGGTGTCATTATTCCTCCAAGTATTCCAATGGTGATTTATGGTGTAGTCGGAAGTGTATCAATTGGGAACATGTTTATTGCAGGAATTGTTCCTGGATTATTTGTTGCATTAGGATTAATAGTGTGGACGTATATTTATTCTCGAAAAAAAGGATATCGTGGTCTAGCAAAGAAAAGTTCTTTTAAAGACTTTTTACATGCAACGTGGGATGCGAAGTGGGCACTTCTTGTTCCAATTATTATTTTAGGTGGTATATACGGAGGGATCTTTACACCAACTGAAGCAGCTGTTATTGCCGTTATTTACGGATTATTTGCAGGAGCGGTGTTTTATCGTGAATTAAAAATGAAAGATTTGCCTAAGGTGATTGTTGATTCTGCTCTAACAACAGCAACTGTGTTAATTATTGTAGGGACGGCAACAGCATTTGGTCGCCTGTTAACTATTGAAAGAATTCCAAATCAGATTGCCTCTGCCTTGTTATCCATTTCTGAAAATAAAATTATTATAATTTTATTAATAACTTTGTTGCTATTGATTGTTGGTTGCTTTATGGATACTCTAGCAGCAATCATTATTTTAACACCCATTTTGCTGCCAATCGCTGTAAATATAGGGATAGATCCAATACACTTTGGAATTATTATGGTTGTAAACCTAGCCATTGGCTTTATCACACCGCCGTTAGGTGTAAATTTATTTGTCGGTTCCGGAATATCTGGTCTTTCAATTGAAGCGATTTCAAGAGCGATTCTCCCATTTTTTGTGGCGATGATTATTACGTTACTAATTATTACTTTTATTCCGGAAATTTCACTCTATCTAGTCAGCCTTAGAGGGTAATAGCGATGAAAACAAAACGTTCACGAGTTACGTTACAAGATGTTGCAAAGCATGCGGGAGTGTCTCGTTCAACAGCGTCTCTCATTGTACGAGGGAGTTCAACTATTGCAGTGAATACACGTAGGAAAGTTCTAGCTTCAATACGTGAATTGGGGTATGTGTATGATCGGGTTGCTGCTAATATGCGCTCACAGAGTTCATCTACTGTTGGGGTAATCATTACGGATATCGCCAACCCGTTCTTTTCTGAATTTTTAGTAGGGGTTCACCGTACGTTAGAGGAAACTGGATACATCGAATTTTTAGGAACAACATTTGACTTGGATACAAAGCAGGATAGAATTTTATCAACTATGCTTGAACATAGAGTAGGCGGAATTATTTTATGTCCAGTTTCAAATAGTTCAGCCGAAACAATTGAACGACTAAAGAAATTAGATGTTCCTATAGTTCATGCTGTTCGAGAGTTACCTAAGCTTCAGTGTGATTATGTTGGGATTGATTATACAGCTGGTGCTCAAATATCTGTAAACCATTTGATTCAAAAGGGGCACCGGCGTATTTCTTTTATAGGTGGATCATCAGGGTCATCGGCGTGGAAGGAACGAATGCAGGGATATGAAAACGGTTTAAAAAAGTCCGGCATAGAAATAGATGAGTCCATCATCATAGAAAGTCCCGTTACGCGTGAAGGAGGCATGGTCGCCGTTCATCACATTTTAAGTCAGCAGAATCCACCTACGGCTATTTTTTGCTATAACGATTTGGTAGCTCTTGGGGTCATGCAGGGCTTAAGGGATGCGAAAGTGACTCCTGGTGAAGATATAGCGGTGGTAGGGTTTGATAATGTACAAGAATCTTCCTTGTATACCCCGTCATTAACAACAGTTAATGTGTTTGCACGTCTCATCGGATCTCAAGCAGCCAATCTTATACATCAACGGATGTTGGATCAAGATCGGGACATACAGCGAATCATTTTACAACCAGAACTAGTTACTCGAAGATCGTCAGAGAATTACATTAGAGAAAAGATTTTATAGATTATTAAGTAATTTTATTCTTTGTTATATTTTAATAGGATTAGAAGCTTGATCTTTGTCATTGAAGACGTTTTGGAGGCGTATTAATGAAAAAATTAGGGATGATACTTTTGTGTTTAGTCGTTCTAACGGCTTGTTCAACTGTTTATTCGGATAATGAGGAAAAGATAATGAGACTAGCTGTTGCTACTCCAGAGGAAAGATCACTTACGAAAGGACTTTATAAATTTGCTGATATTGTTGAAAAAGAAACGGGTGGGTCTATCAAAGTAGAGGTTTACCCTAATGGGGTCTTGGGTGGAGATCGTGAGGTATTAGAAGGGTTACAGTTAGGATTCTTCCAAGGGACAACCATTTCAACTGGGCCTATCGCTCAATTTGCTGAGCGATTTGCTGTGTTTGACCTACCATTCTTATTTCCAAATGCTGAAGTGGCTTATGAATTTTTAGATGGACCAATTGGCCATGAACTTCTTGATGAATTACAAGGTCAAGGCGTGGTAGGGATAAATTATTGGGAAAATGGATTTAGGCACCTTACTAATAATAGAAGAGAAATTCATTCAGTCGATGACATTCAAGGGTTAAAGGTAAGGACGTTAGAAAATGAACTTCATATTGATATGTGGAGTCAGTTAGGTGCGAACCCAACACCAATGGCATTCACAGAATTATTTGCCGGATTGCAGCAAGGGGTTGTTGATGGACAGGAGAACCCAGCTGGAAATGTAACTACAACGAATTTTTATGAAGTTCAGGATTATTTAACGATAACAAATCATATTTACAATGCAAGTGTGTTTATGATTAGTGAAATCTTTTGGAATGATCTATCAGATAAAGAAAAGGATATTGTGATACAAGCTGCTGAAGAGGCGAAAGATTATCAACGTGCATTAAACCAACAGGAGGAGCTAGACGCCTTTGAGTTTCTAAGCAATGCCGGAATGACAATCACAGATTTATCACCAGAGGAAGCAACAAAGTTTTATGAAAAAGTACAACCTGTATATGAGAAGTATACTTCGCGTATTGGTGAGGAGTTTGTCAACCAGATATTAGAAGAAATCCAATATTGAATCATTGTAAGGGAAGAGATTTATTATGATATATTGTAGTATAGAGATAATTTTTTTGCGAGCATGGAAGATTCCTCTGTGCTCGTTTTATATTGGTTTCTATTAGACCTTCTCTTCTTTGGTAGCTAGACCAATTGACAGTCTAAAAAAGTTATCCGTATAATGATAAATATAATAAGGAAAATATAACCTAATTAAGCTGGTGATAATAGATGAAAAAAAAGCGCGTGACTTTGCTTGATGTCGCAAAACATGCCGGAGTCTCTCGAGCGACTGCTTCACTGATTGTACGAGGGAGTCCTAATATTGCAGAGAAGACGAGGAAAAAGGTGTTACAATCAATGAGAGAGCTTGGTTATGTTTATGATCGAGTAGCTGCTAATATGAGGTCTCAATCTTCAACAACTGTAGGTCTAATTATTACGGATATCGCTAATCCCTTTTTTTCAGAATTATTAATTGGTGTTCATAATGAACTAGAAAATGCGGGATATATTGTGTTACTGGGAACGACCTTCGATTCGGATTCGAAACAAGAACGACTTGTCTCAACGATGCTGGAACATAGAGTAGGGGGAGTTATATTATGTCCCGTATCGAATACTTCGAATGAAACGATTGAACGGATTAAGAATTTGGATATTCCGATCATTACGGCAGTAAGAGAGCTTTCTGATATCCATTCTGATTATGTTGGAATCGATTACGCGACTGGTTCATTATTAGCTGTAAATCACCTAATTGAACTAGGACATCAGCGGATAGCGTTTCTTGGAGGGGCGAAAGAGTCATCAGCATGGATAGAACGAAAGAAGGGGTACTGCAACAGTCTTCTGACAGCTGGACTGGAAGTCGATAATTCACTTATCATTGAGAGTTCTGTAACCCGAGAAGGGGGATTGCAAGCGGTACAAAAGCTCCTGAATCAACCCAACCGACCTACGGCTATTTTCTGTTTTAACGATATAGTTGCCCTTGGCGTTATGCAAGGCTTAAGAGATGCAGGTATTACTATTGGTCAAGATATAGCGGTAGTAGGCTTTGATAATGTTCAAGAAGCTTCTTTATTTAATCCGCCATTAACAACAGTTTCATCATTTCCACGGCTAATTGGTACACAAGCTGCCAAACTATTACATGAACGAATGAAAAATTTGGAGAAAGAAAAGCAGCACATTATTATAAAGCCAGAACTAGTTATTCGAGAAACAACGTAAAGCTAACAGAACATAACTAACTCAGATAGAAGTCAATGGTGTTACGTCTAATGATAAGAAAATTCACTTATCATTAGACACCAGGTAGGATAGAGTTTCCCTGCATGGTTTTAATACAACTCCCAAGCTAACTTAAGTGAATCAATAATATAATCTGAGACTTCCTCTACATCTTGATCGTCTGTATTAAATTTTGAATTATGAAGAGAATAAATTTCTTGTCTTTTATAAAAAAGTTCTTTAATTTCATCTATAGATCGGCCTTGTAAAACAGGACGACTGTCAATAAGAATATCGAGTCTTTCTTTCCATGAATCCCAAGAAACATCTAGATAAAATACAATGCAATTTTCCAAACATATATCTCTTATCTCCTTTTGGAGAAAAGCACCGCCACCAACAGAAATAACTTTTAATTTTTGGTTACTATAATGAGTAATTACTTCTTTTTCTTTTTCACGAAAAGCCTTCTCACCTATCGTTTTGAAGATTTCTGATGTTGGCATTCCGTATTCCTTTTCAATTACTTGATCGATATCGATGAAAGTCCGATATAATTTTTTGGCAACAAGTTCTCCAATTGTCGTCTTGCCAGCCCCCATAAATCCTATAAAAACAATACTTTTTTCTCTAAGTGAATGTTCATGTTTTATCATAATAAGAGCACTCTTCCCTAATTTTTTTTGAAAATAAAAAACTATTTAAATAATAACATATGGTTTATCCTTTCCAAAAGGATATTTGACATTACTATATATAAAGTATGATGTAAGCAATACTTATGCTCAGCAACATATAGAATATCGCAAAAGGAATATTCCACATTCCCATCTTATACGGATTGAGCTTAAGTTGCTCAGCTAAAATTGATACAGATACATTATAAGGGCTATACATAACTGTTGCTAGGCTACATGAAATTAATACAATAGCTAAAGAAAGAGACGATACGTCAAAAAGAATTGGCTGTAACAATTCTGACAAAAGAGTCAATGAAACCAAGGGATGAAACCCCATAAAGGCAGTAAATAAAAAGTAGCCCCCAATACTTATATAAAACAATAACATATTATTAGAGAGTGTACGAAACATCGTTTCCAAGAAATATAGTTGTTGTGTCAAAGATAACATTTCGACAAAAAGGCCTGCACTTAAAAACATGAAGAAGAAATTAGACAATCCGTTAGTCCGTTTTTTCCATGTAGGAATGGCAATCGAAACATATCTCTTTCCTTTCCGAAACACAGATGCCCATATTATAGAAAATGGAATGATTACAATCACAATTGAAAATAGAAACCCTTTGTTCAGCATATATTGAACGACCGTCACAAGAAGAACTAAAGTTAAAAGTAAAAGGAGCATTTCTGCTATTTTAATTACAATCTTTCTTAAGGATACTTCTGCTTTTGCTTCAATAACGATTGTAATATTTCTATATTTAAAATAAGAGAGAATCCAGTCTGATAATATGACCAAAAGTACGATTGTTAGTAAAATAGGAAAAATATATATATAACTAAAATTTGTAATATCAAGCGATGTTATGACCATAATTTCAAGTGGACTCCAAGTCAAGCAAAGAGCATAACCGCGCAATAAATTTTGTGCATAATATTTATCTGATCTACTTTTTGGAAGTTGTTGCATAGTTTTGTCTAAAGAACTTTTTAATAATGGTAAGGTAGCGATATTTAAAAACAGTCCAAGAAAATGGGTCAGAATAAAACTACGTCTATATAATTGGCTTAAACGAGTAATACCTTTCTGTAATAAAAGACTTAAATTTTTATCATATCGGCCGATATGGATAAGCGAGTTAATAAAAGGAAGTACGAGAAATAAAGCTAGTACTCCGAGCATTGATTCGAAATATAAGAAAAAGGAATACCATGGCAAATCGCTAAATATAAACAGGAAAGAACCTGTGAACAAAAAGCAAATCCCAGAAATGAAATACAAGCCACGTGCTTTTCGTATAGAAATAAAAATGGCGATAATGGATAAAATCCCGATACTATAAGAAAAGAAGGCAGTAGGAATAAAGTTAGATAAGATATAAATCAAAATTAATGATGTAAATATGAAAACAATCATAAATAAACACAATCCTTCCTCTTTATTGGATCGATCTAATAATTAACATACTAAACCATTTAATAGTAATCTACTAGTGTGTTTTTAGAATAATTGAAAAACATATTGCAAAGCGATCAGGTCTGTTGTAATATTATGATAGCGCTTTATTATACTAAGTTTAATTTCTTGTTGTGAATTTAGATCGATCTAATTAAGTTAGAATCTTAGGTACAACTTATATTTTTGAAAGTTCATTAGATCGATCTAATAAAGGGGTTTTTGCCTCAAATTATTAGATCGATCCAAAAAATAAAAGTAGGTGAAGAAAATGACTGAAAGAAAAGCACAACCTTACATTAATGGTGAATGGTTATCGAATAACCGTGAAGTCACACTTGTGAAAAGTCCTTACTCAGGTGAAGTGATTGGAGAACAAATAATAGCAACTGAAAGTGATGTTGAAAAAGCTGTAGCGGCTAGTTATGCTGCGAAGAATGAGATAGCAAATATTCCTTTACATGAACGAGCAAAAATCTTAAAAAAAGCAGCTTATTTATTAGAACAAGAGAAACAAAGATTTGCAGAACTCATTTCGCTAGAACTAGGGAAACCACTAAAAAACACGTTAGATGAAGTGTCTCGTTCTATTGAGACTTTAGAACTTTCTGCAGAAGAGTCAAAACGGTTATTTGGAGAAACGTTGCCAGGAGATGCATCTGAACGCGGGGAAAAAGCGCTGGCTACAACGTTCCGTGTACCAGTTGGAGTTGTTGCCGCAATTACACCATTTAATGCACCATTAAACCTTGTTTGTCATAAAGTGGGCCCAGCATTTGCAGCAGGAAATAGCACAATTTTAAAGCCAGCGCCACAAACGGCTCTTATTGCAACCGAGTTTCTAAAACTTCTATTAGAAGCTGGATTGCCAGAAAATGCTGTAAATATGGTTCTTGGTGGAGTAGAAATAGGCCAACAAATTGTTAAGGATGACCGAGTGAACATTATTACATTTACGGGGGGGATTGTGGCTGCCAAAAACATAAGCGAAATCGCCGGGATGAAAAAAGTCCTCCTTGAATTGGGTGGGAATGCCGCAACTGTTATTCACGAAGATGCCGACTTGAAGCGTGCAGCTGTCATGTGTGCGAAAACTGGTTTTAGTAATTCAGGACAAAGTTGCATCTCCGTTCAGCGTATCTATGTACACCAATCTGTCGTTCCTGCCTTTACAGAGTTACTGAAAGAAGAAGTACTGAAGCTGCGAGTAGGGGATCCGTTATTACCTGATACAGATGTAGGGACACTAGTGGATGAAAATGCAGCGAAGCGCATTATGGATTGGGTAAATGAAGCAGTTACATTAGGTGCAACACTCATTTGTGGTGGTAATCAAAACGGAGCAAATGTTGAACCTACAGTCTTATTAAACCCTCCAAAACAAAGTAAAGTGGTCTGTGAAGAAGTATTTGGACCCATTGTTGGTATTATTCCTTTTGAAACAATCGATGAAGCGATTGAAGAAGCAAATGATTCATCATTCGGACTTCAAGCTGGAATTTTTACAAATCAAATGGATATCGCCTATAAGTTTGCACATGCGCTCAATGTAGGTGGAGTCGTAATTAACGGAACATCAAACTTTAGATTAGATCACTGGCCTTATGGCGGCGTGAAGAATAGCGGAATCGGTCGAGAGGGTCCCCGCTATGCAATAGAAGATATGACAGAATCGAAAATGATCGTGTTAAGGTTACCTGAATAATTATAACTTTGCCATAACAAAAGTTGCGATAAAGATAGGTGGTGAAAAGGATGTTGGGATTGTTTTTGAAAAATCCTAGAAAGATAGAATTAAGAGAACTTACCTCATCATCATTTCTAAAAGATGATGAGGTAAAGATAAAAGTGATATATGGTGGGATTTGCGGTTCAGATATAAGCGTATATAAAGGATCTCTTGCACATGCTACCTATCCGCTTCATCCAGGCCACGAATTAGTTGGTGAGGTTATTGAAACTGGAAAGGATGCTGCAGAGATGCTTGGTAAAAGAGTTGTTGTAGCACCGAATTCCTTCTGTGGTGAATGTGAATATTGCTTAAAAGGGAAGCCGAATATTTGCTCGCATAAGAAATCATTAGGAGTTAATTCAGATGGTGGATTTTTGCAAGAGTTTACGATTTCAGCGAAGTATGTAATAGAAGTACCTGATGAATTATCGAATGAAAAGGCGGTAATCATTGAACCGTTTGCAGTGATTGTTCATGCTCTGCAAAAAGTAGATATTTCAGAAAAGACTTCTGTAGCTGTCATTGGTTGTGGAACAGAAGGGATGTTAGCAATTACATTAGCCGATTATTTAGGAGCGCAAATTACAGCTATCGATATCAATGAGAATAAATTTAAAAAGGTCCAAATGGTTGGAAACATACAAACAGCACGGCCTGATGAGGTTTCGGGTCATCTGTTTGATGTTGTGATTGAGGCAGCTGGAGCAAGGGCATCCGTTGAACAAGCAATTGAACTTGTAAAGCCTGGAGGGGCATTGGTTATGGTCGGTATGACAGCTGAAGCCACTTTCCCTGTTCTCCAAATTGTTAGAAAAGAATTAACACTATACGGATCCATTATTTATAACTTCCCACAGGATTTTGAGAAAAGCATTAACTATCTCCTCGATGATCATTTTAAGGTAGATGCGATTATTGAAAAAATTTGTGACTTAAAAGACTACGAGCAAGCATATGAAGATGCTGTTTCAGGTCAATTTGGAAAAATCATTATCAATTTCAAGGAGGAAACATAATGGAAAACTTAGTTTCTCATCAATTAGTGAAATATCTTGAAAACAGAGGCGTTAACCATATCTTTGGTTTATGTGGGCATACCAACATTGCTGTTCTTACAGCATTGGAGAATAGTTCCATTAAGTTTATTAATACAAGACACGAGCAAATAGCTGCTCATATTGCAGATGGATATGCACGTGCGAAAAAAGAAACAGCGGTTGTTCTAAGTCATTTAGGGCCTGGGTTAACAAATGCTGCAACAGGAGTTGCAAATGCTGCACTAGATTCAATTCCTATGGTTGTAATTGCTGGTGATATTCCAACACACTATTACGGAAAGCATCCACATCAAGAAATTAACTTGCACTCAGATGCGGCACAATATGAGGTTTATAAGCCATTTGTTAAACGTGCATGGCGTGTGGAGCGTCCTGATTTATTTCCAGAGATTTTAGAAAAAGCATTCCAATTAGCTGAAAACGGTAATCCTGGTCCCGTGTTAATTTCAGTACCGATGGACATATTTTCAAAGGAAGTAGATCCAGTGTTATTTGAAAAGCAAAAGCATAATACAAAGAATCTTCAAAAGCCGTCGATTAACGATGAAACAGCGAAGGAAATTATCCAAACTCTTATCAATGCGAAAAATCCTCTTTTCTATGTAGGTGGTGGAATCATTTTAGCGGATGCAGCTGAAGAGCTAAAGGAATTAGTTAATCACTTGAGTATTCCTGTGGCGCATTCTCTTATGGGCAAAGGAGTTGTCTCAGATGAGAACCCATTAGTGTTAGGGATGACTGGATTTTGGGGAACTGAGTTTATCAATAAGAAGGTAAAAGAATCTGACTGGATTCTTGCGCTTGGCACACGCTTTGCTGAAGCAGACAATAGTTCATGGGAAGAGGAGTTTACGTTTACTGTTCCCGAAACAAAGCTTATGCAAATTGATATTGATCCAAGTGAAATTGGAAGAAACTACCCGGTTGAATTAGGAGCTGTCGCAGACTTAAAACAAGCATTAACTGTTTTGAATCGTGTAGCAAAAGAACTTGTACCAGATGGATTAGAAAACGAAACACTTAAAGGGGAAATTCTGACAAATCGAGCGACATTCAAAGAGAGCAATAGACAATTTGTTGAGGATAATTGCTTCCCGATGCAACCGCAACGTATTTTAGATGATGTTCGTCAGGTTCTACCTAAGGACGCAATCATAACGACGGATGTAGGATGGAATAAAAATGGTGTCGCACAGCAATTTCCTGTGTATACACCTGGATCAATCTTAACACCTGGTGGATATGCAACGATGGGCTTTGGAGCTCCGGCTGCTTTAGGAGCAAAAATTGCGCAACCTGAGCGAGTGGTTGTCTCGTTAGTAGGTGACGGTGGATTTGGACAAAATCCAGCTGTATTAGCAACAGCAGCCGAGGAAAACATTCCAGTCGTATGGGTGATTATGAATAACTTTGCTTTTGGTACAATTGCTGGCTTGCAAAAAGCACACTACGGAACAACAGTAGGGACGCTATTTGAAAGAAATGGAGAACCATATTCGCCAGACTTTGCTGCCATTGCTCAAGCATTTGGCGTAGAAGGTGTAAAAATTACAGCAGCAGAAGAGTTTAAACCAGCACTAGAAAAAGCGATTACATTAAATAAGCCTGTCGTCATTGATGTGGCAATGTTAAATAACCCAGTTCCAACAGCAGGACATTGGAACATTATGGATATCTATTCTCCTGGTAAGAAAGTTCATCATGCCTCTACGAATTAAAACTATATTATTCTACTTTTTCAAAAGTAGCCAATGCCTAATATAGGCTAGGAAACTACAATCGTGTAGCTTAATACTGAATGGAGGTATGTGAGAAAAATGACACATGAATTTTCCATAGCTCATCTAACAGCTCTCGGGTGCACGCCGCCCGAGCTCACTTACATCGCTTCACGAGCAGGTTATGATTTTGTCAGTTTACGACCTATCTATATGGGATTGCATGATGAGCCAAACTACGCATTAGCTGAGAATAAAGAGATGTTAAGAGAAACAAAACGTGCATTTTCAGACACTGGAATTAAGCTACTAGATATTGAATTGGCTCGTATTTATGATGGTGTGGATCCAAAAAGCTATCTCCCAGCCTTTGAAGTTGCAGCAGAGCTCGGTGGACGGCATGTGCTTAGCAGTATCTGGACAGAGGATTATCATTATGCCATTGAAAAATTTGCGGAGCTTTGTGATTTAGCTAAGCCTTTTGGGCTTACGATTGAATTGGAGTTTGTTCCTATTGCGAGCGTTAAAAACTTAAAAGGTGCACTCGATGTTTTGCATACAGTAAAGAGGGAAAATGCGGGTCTTATGATTGATGCGCATCATTTTCACCGATCAGGGGATAAAATTGAGGATCTAGATTCGGTTCCTCGTGAATGGTTTCGATATTTTCATCTATGTGATGCTCCAGCTGATATCCCAAGTTCTAAAGAAGAGATGACTCGTATATTGCGTGAGGAACGTTTATATGTAGGTGAAGGAGGAATTGATATCAAGAGTATCATTCAGAGAATTCCAAAGGTTCCTTATTCAATAGAACTTCCACATAGCAAGCGATCTCAGGAATTGGGGTATGAGGAGTTTGCAAGGCGGTGTCTACAAACAGCAAAGGAGTATCTTGATACTCACTTGCAAAAGAACAAAAGGGATGATCTTCTCGCATAGCAATTCCTAATCATATAGATCTTAGAATCTTTTAAAAAAACAGTTTGAATTGAGGAGGGAGAGAGCCGATGTTTCTACCAAATCACGGACCTTTAACAGGGGTTCAAATTTTAGATATATCTACAATGATTGCAGCTCCGTTTGGTGCGACCTTATTAGCTGATTTAGGAGCAGAGGTAACCAAAGTAGAGCTTCCGGGTAAAGGAGATACTCTTCGTACCGTTGGACCTTGGAAAGGGGATGAACCTTTAAGATGGCCCGGTTTAGCACGTAATAAAAAATCAATTACACTAGATATTCGGCAAGATGAAGGGAAAGAAATTTTTAAACAACTGATAAGTAAGGTAGATATACTAATTGAAAATTTTCGTCCAGGTACATTAGAAAAATGGGGTTTAGGATATGAAGAGTTAAAGCAGGTAAATCCTAAGCTAGTGATGGTAAGGATTTCAGGATTCGGTCAAACGGGACCTTATCGAGAGAAAGCTGGCTTTGGTACACCGGGTACAGCATTCAGTGGGCACACAGCTATTCAAGGTTACCCAGATCGCCCACCTGTTAGTCCTTCTTATTCACTATTAGATTATATTACAGGTATATATGTGGCATTTGCAGCTGTCAGTGCCCTTTATCAATTAGAGAAAAATGGTGATGAAGAAGGTCAAGAAGTAGAAATGGGATTATATGAATCTATCTTTAGAATGCTAGAGTTCTTGGTAGCTGAGTATGATCAAAACGGAAAAGTAAGGGAAAGAAGTCCAGGTTTAGCAGGGCATTCGAGTCCAGCTGGAACATATGAAACAAAAGATGGTAAATATGTCGTTTTAGTTTGTAGTACAGATTCTACCTTCAATCGTTTAGCAGAAGCTATGGAAAGAACGGATATGTTAGAAGATTCCAGGTATTATACGAACTCTGAACGTTTAAAGAATGATCTCGAAGTTCAAGAAATTGTTTCAAATTGGATCAAAAAGTATACACAAAAGGACCTTCAAGAAAAATTAGATGCTTTTGGAGTACCGGTAAGTCCGATTTTAACAATCGAGGATATTTTCAATGATGCGCAATACAAGGCAAGAGAGAATATTGTTGAAGTTGACCATCCTCGTTTAGGTAAGGTGAAAGTCCCTGGTGTTGTACCTAAGTTTTCGCGTACTCCTGGTGCTATACGCCATCGTGCCCCTGAATTAGGTGAGCATAATGAAGAAATATTAGGAGGGAAGCTAGGTTTAACAGCTGATGACTTGGCTTCGTTAAAAGAGAAAGGAGTTATCTAATGGGAATGAAAGGGCTCACATTACCACAGAAAGCTATTATTTGTGAAGTAGCTCCTCGCGACGGGTTTCAAGCAGAAAACGAATGGATTCCAACGGAGCAAAAAATTGAGATAATTAAAAAGCTCGCATCAACCGGCGTACAATCGATGGAGATTACATCTTTTGTTCATCCGAAAGCGATACCACAATTGCGTGATGCAGAGGAAGTGGTAATCAAGTCTCAAGAGTTATCGGACATTAAGTTCCGGGCATTGGTTCCTAATGTAAGAGGAGCTCAACGTGCGATAGATGCAGGGATTAAAAAGTTAAAGCTCATGCTTTCTGCGACAGACTCTCATAGTCTATCAAATGCGAATTGTACAACGGAAGAAGCTCAAAAAGGATTCTCACCTATTGTTGAATTAGCAGAAAAACATGGAGTGAAGGTTGGGGGTTCCATTTCAGTCGCCTTTGGTTGTCCTTATGAAGGAGTTGTGCCACAAGAGCGAATCAATGACATTGTAACACGTTATATGAACTTGGGAATTGAGGAAGTATCGCTAGCAGATACAACTGGTATGGCTAATCCTAAACAAGTATATGATATGCTAGGTAAACTGAAAGGAATATATCCTGGTATGACCTTTTCCATGCATCTTCATAATACACGTGGAATGGCTATAGCTAATGCCATAGCGGCTTTGCAGCAAGGGGTGATTCATTTTGATAGCTCCATTGCGGGTCTAGGAGGTTGTCCTTATGCACCTGGAGCAAGTGGGAATATTGCAACCGAAGATTTAGTTCATACCTTTTCTGAAATGGGAATAGAGACGGGAATGAATCTTGATAGATTAATTCAAGTTGCAAAAGAGGTAAAAGGAATACTAGGACATGATGGAGGGAGCTTCATGCTTCAAGCAGGCCCAAATTCACACTTACATGAAAAACCGGAAGGACAAGTGAAGATAGAAGGCTAAGTGAATTAGCAAGGCTTTCAAAAAAAATATCACTTATGGAGGAAAGTGAGTGAGTATAGCCTAATCTAACCCTTTTTTTGATTAGGGGCTGGTGATATGGCTATCACTCTTCACATTGATTAAATCAAAAAACAGGGCTTACTTATGATAGTAAGCCCTGTTTTTTTTGGAACTAAATAACTCCTTGTGCAATCATAGCATCTGCTACTTTTTTAAATCCAGCGATATTTGCCCCAACTACAAGGTTTCCAGGAGCATTGTACTCATTTGCAGCATTGATGCTATTTGTATAAATGTTTTTCATGATTTCTTGAAGTTTAGTATCAACTTCATCAAGTGTCCAAGAAAGTCTCATACTATTTTGAGCCATTTCTAATGCTGAAACAGCGACTCCGCCTGCATTAACAGCTTTAGCTGGACCGAAAAGTACTTTCTTTTCATGGAAAATGCTTATGGCTTCTAACGTTGAAGGCATGTTTGCTCCTTCTCCTACAGCAATGACTCCATTGGATACTAAAAGTTTAGCAGCTATTTCATCGATTTCGTTTTGAGTAGCACAAGGTAAAGCGATATCGCAAGGAATCGACCAAATACCTGAGCATCCTGAATGATATTGAGCGTTAGGGTGTTCTTCAACATATTCACTAATTCTCTTACCTTCAACTTCTTTTAACCTTTTTACTGTTTCAAGGTTAATTCCTTGCTCATCATAAATGTATCCACTTGAATCACTACATGCCACAACCTTAGCGCCTAGCTGATGAGCTTTTTCGATAGCATAGATCGAAACATTTCCAGAACCTGAAACGACTACTGTACTTCCTTTAAATCCACGGCCTGAATCGCGTAGCATTTCTTCGACGAAATAAACAGTTCCATATCCAGTAGCTTCTTTTCTACCTAGGCTTCCACCATAATTTAGCCCTTTTCCTGTAAGAACGCCAGCTTCGTATGCACCTCGAATTTTTTTATATTGTCCAAACATATATCCGATTTCTCTGGCACCTACTCCGATATCACCAGCAGGAACGTCAACATCAGGACCAATATATTTAGAGAGCTCACTCATAAAGCTTTGAGTAAATCGCATAATCTCTCTGTCCGATTTTCCTTTCGGATCAAAGTCGGAGCCACCTTTGCCACCACCGATTGGTTGACCAGTTAGGGAATTTTTGAAAATTTGTTCAAAACCTAGGAACTTAACAATGCTTGCATTTACTGATGGGTGGAAGCGAAGTCCTCCTTTGTATGGACCAATTGCGCTATTAAACTGGACACGAAACCCACGGTTTACTCGAACCGTTCCTTGATCATCAATCCAAGGTATTTGAAAGCTGATTACGCGTTCCGGCTCAACCATTCTCTCAAGAATGCCATGTTCCATATACTTTGGGTTTTCAACTAGCACAGGTACTAAAGAATCAAACACTTCTTTAACAGCCTGATGAAATTCACTTTCATTTGGATTGCGTTTTTTTACTAGTTCATAAACTTCCGCTACATAACTTTCTACAATCTGTGTTTCTACATGTTGGTGTTGTACTAAAGTTGTCATGTTTCCCTCCTGCTTTGTTAAAAATAATCATGTAAAGTTTTATGCAAATTACTGAGTTTTCTAATATTATTTGTTAGATTTTCTAATATGGTATATCTTATTATTAATAACTAATCGAAACAATATGTAAATTAGATAATCTTAATGCCAAGTTGAGATTGAAAAGGTGATTATATGGAACTGAGACAAATTAGATATTTTATGGAAGTAGCAAAAAGAGAGCATGTTACAGAGGCAGCAGATGCGTTACACGTAGCACAATCAGCGGTGAGTCGGCAAATTGCTAACTTAGAATCAGAATTAGGAGTCGATTTATTTATAAGGGAAGGTAGAAGAGTGAAGGTAACGCCAATTGGAAAAATGTTTCTAGAACGTATGAAACAAGCAATGAATGTAATTGATAATGCACGGCTTGAAGTAGAAGAATACTTAGACCCGGAACAAGGGACAATCCGAATTGCATTCCCAATTAGTATGGCAGCTTATACTCTTCCAAGTGCCATAGTTGCATTTCGAGAGCAGTATCCCAATGCTAAATTTCAACTGAAGCAAGCGACTTATTATGAGCTCATAAAAGGCGTTATAAATGGGGATTTCAATATGGCATTAATTGGGCCAGTACCGACTGAGAAGAAAAAGGTGAAAAGTAAAATATTATTTACGGAGAGTGTGGTTGCCTTACTACCTCTTAATCATCCTTTAGCGGACAGAGAATTTTTAACTATGAAAGAGCTTCGCAACGAACCTTTTATCTTATTACCTAAAGGATTTATTTTACGAGACCTTATTGTGCAAGCTTGTATTCAATCTGGATTTGATCCAAACATATCATTTGAGGGAGATGATATTGACGCGTTAAAAGGGTTAGTATCAGCAGGTCTAGGTATAACATTAATACCAGAAATTACGTTAGTTGAAAATCTACCGCATGCAACGGTGAAAATACCCATTGTAGAACCATCTGTAACTCGTACAGTGGGAATCCTTGTACCAAGTGAACGGCAATTACTTCCAACAGAAAAGTTATTTTATGAGTTCTTGCTTGGATTTTACAAAAGTAAAGATTTAATGAATAAAACGAAAGAACATCAATGAGATAATGTATAACTATACAAAATTGAGAATTTAAATAATGTAAGTAGGCTATGACAGATCCTTCTCTTCATCTACTTTTTCTTGAAGCCAGGTTAGAAAAATGATTTCTTCTTTTGTTAGTTTCCTGTTTAACTTTTCCTCCACTTCAAATTTTAGTTCATCTAGAGTTTGTTTCATTAACAATGTAATTCCCCCTTTTTATATGAATATATGTCAAGTTTTGGCATAATTCAAGCTTTTTTTAAGCGTTTTCAGTATTGTGTTTTGTTCAGCTTATTTCAAATTGTATTTAACGAAAAGTGGTTGCATGATTTGTAGTGAACTAGTCAAATGCCTTCTAGGGAACAAGTGAGATCTAGAAGGCACTTTTTTGATTGGGACACTTCTTATTAAGGAAAGATTCGAAAGTACTTTAGTTATTTTTTTACTATCATATCAATTCGATATGAATTCCATCTTTTATTTATATTGATAAGATTGATTGTGAATCTTAAACTACATATAGCAACAAAATAAAATAACAAGTTATTTTTTTAAAAGTAAAAGACTGATCAACCTAACCAAATTATGTAATTAAAAGAAAGAATATTCAAAATAAAGAGAATAGTAGGAAAGGGAGTATGAAAAGATATGAAGAGTAAATGGGATCAATGGCAAAAGCAGGTTATTCATGAAGAATACGTAGAACCGGAATTAGATGAGGCATCGTTGAAGAAAAGAATGGAGGAAGTAAATAAAAAGTATTATGCATTTCGAAGCGATATGAAACGTGTCTCAAAATTAAAAGTGACAAACTAATCACCTATCGCTAAAGCAATAAATAATTATAGTTAACAAAGGAGCTCATTCATTCGAGCTCCTTTATTAATATAATTTTTTAAGTGCTAAGAGAGGTATTTAGTGGAAGTTGGATATAAAAGGTAGTTAGAGATTCATCAGAATAATAAGTTAGGTTACCTGAATGTTTCTCGATAATCTTTTTACAAACAAATAACCCAATACCTGTACCAAGTTCTTTTGTTGTATAGAATGGCTCGAATATGGTCTCTTGGACATTGACAGGGATCATCGGTCCATTATTAGCGACTTCGATAATTACTTGATCCTCTTTTTCATAGCACTTAATATAAATCTTTCGAGACGCGTTTCTTTGTTGGACTGCATCAATTGAATTAAACAATACGTTTAAAAATACTTGTTTTAGTTCATCTTTGTGAGCATTGATAAAAATACAATCATCGAACTCGGTTGTAATTTGAACATCAGAATCGATAATACTAGGATAAAGTAATTCGAGAATGGTTTCTAGTAATTGACTTACCTTAACTTGTTCTTTTGGTTGATCAACGAGACTCATTTTCGATGTATGCAAAAATTGTGTAATTCGAAATTTTAATTGGTCTAATTCTAGTTCAATAATGTCTAGGTATTTTAAATTTGGATATTCTGTTCTTAAAATTTTATTGAAACCGATTATAGAGGTTAATGGGTTTCGAAATTCATGTACAAAACTTGAAGACATTTGACCTAAGATGGTTAATTTGTCGTTATGAGATTGATTAATGAATACGTTCTTTTCCTCAAGCTCTGCATTTTTTATTTCTGTATATCTTGTTACTGCAAAATAGCAGAACCGGTCAAATTGAGCATTAATTTTATTAATGATGGAGTTTAACGGTTCCCCGGTAATATCTGACTTAAGAACAAATGTTATAAGGATACTTCTACCAATATTCACATTGTAGACAAAATCCCCTATGTTAATGTTAGCGTCTACTCGTTCCTGAGCGACTTTATAGGCTAGTTTTTGAACTTCCGTATCCGAAATAGTGTCTAGCAATGTTTTTTTTATAAGAACGTACATGAAATAGCCGTTTTCTTTTACTTTCTCTTTATGAATATCGTTTTGCTCTAAAATAATTTGTTCTTGCCAAAGTGTTAGAAATTCGGGTTCGTGATTTTCTAAGAACTCAATTAATGTTAGAGAAATGCAATTTTGTAAGGAGGGGTTAAGGGACATTCATTTTCACCACTTTTCTAAAAAATGCACCATGTTGAAGCAATGGATGGTACATTGTAAAATTAGACAATTTCTGTGTTTATCCTTTGTTATTTTTAAATTTTTTGAAATTATATGTTAGATTTCATCATCCTATGTAAAAGGGGTTACCCGAAAAAGGATAAACACCCTTTTCGAATAACCCCTGTTGCACGTTCGCTTTTTCAAATTATCCGTTAATAACTTCTCCACCGTTCACGTGTAGTACCTGACCTGTCACATAGGAAGAATCATCTGAAGCGAGGTAAACGTAACTAGGAGCTAGCTCTGCAGGTTGTCCAGGTCTGCCCATTGGAGTGGTCGTTCCAAATGTTGCAACTTGATCAGCTGGAAAAGAAGCAGGAATAAGTGGCGTCCAAATGGGGCCTGGGGCAACAGCATTTACTCGTATGCCTTTAGAGACAATACTTTGAGATAGTGAGCGTGTTAAGGCAACCATGGCTCCTTTTGTTGATGCATAATCCATTAGTACTGGGTTGCCTTTGTACGCAACAATAGAAGCTGTATTAATAATTGTACTTCCTTGTTTTAAATGGGGCATAGCAGCTTTTATAAAGTGAAAGCATGAGAAGATATTGGTTTTAAATGTACGTTCGAGTTGTTCGACTGATATATCCTCAATGTTTTCTTGATAGTATTGTTCAGCTGCATTGTTAATTAAACAATCTAATGCCCCGTAGGTTGTTATTGTTTGTTCAATCGCTTTTTGGCAAAACGCTTCCTCACCAATATCACCTGCTAGTAAGAGGCACTTGCCACCGTACTTTTCCACTTCCTCTTTTGTTTGTGTTGCATCTTCTGTTTCCTCAAGATAAACAAGACTTACGTTGGCTCCTTCTTTGGCAAACGCTATCGCTACGGCTCGTCCAATTCCACTATCTCCGCCAGTTATAAGAGCAACCTTTTTGGCAAGTTTTCCCGTTCCCTTATAATTTGGATCATCATAAACAGGTAAAGGATTCATCTGACTTTCAATTCCTGGTTGATGGTTTTGAGATTGAGCAGGTTGTCCTTCTGTCTGTTTTGATTGAATATCACTAAATTTCAACAAGATCCCTCCTCAGAAAAAATCATTATTAGATTGCGCTATGAGAAGGGAAATTAATCAAGAGTTGAAAAAGAGTGCCTAAGGTTGATCTAAACCTTAGGCACTCTTTAACAGTTAAGCTACATTGCTAGCAGAAGAGTCAAGCGATTGACGATGGGCTTTTCTAACTTTGTTTGCATACCATAATGCAACAACTAGGGTAATGGCGCCACCAATAGCTAATGAAACGCTATAAGGAAGAGAGAAGCCTTCTGGCGCATATAGGAAGTAAGTTGAAACAACGGCTGTCATAAATAATGCTGGGATTCCGCAAATCCAATGAAATTTACGATTTTCTAATAGGTACATGGCCGCTGTCCATAACATAACGGTAGCCACTAACTGATTTGTTCCACCAACGTACCTCCATAGAAACGTATAATCAATCGTTGATAACCAAAATGCAGGAATTGTTACAGGAATGGTAGCAAGTAAAATTCCTTTTAATCCACGAACTTTTAAAAATTTCTCAACGAGTTCTAATACCATCATTCGTGAAGAACGTAAGGCTGTATCTCCAGTTGTGATAGGAAGAATGATAACTCCAAGAATAGCTAGAATTCCCCCAAGAGTCCCTAGTAATGTTGTGGAGATCTCGTTTACAACTCCAGAAGGTCCACCAGCGGCTAAAGCTT
Organism: Alkalihalobacillus sp. MEB130; assembly: GCF_032335535.1. Taxonomy (NCBI): domain Bacteria; kingdom Bacillati; phylum Bacillota; class Bacilli; order Caryophanales; family Bacillaceae; genus Alkalihalobacillus; species Alkalihalobacillus sp. MEB130. The sequence continues at coordinate 28,893 of NZ_JAOANA010000014.1, read as the reverse complement.
CCTGTAAGCCACCTGTTCCGCCAAAGAAAGTCATTCCAGCTGCAGCCCAAATAAGGGCAATAACACCTTCTGCCACCATGGCTCCGTAGAAAACTTTTCGGCCATGTGACTCACGTTTAATCGTACGAGCTAGAATAGGACTTTGTGTACTATGGAAACCAGAAATAGCTCCACATGAAATAGTAACCATTAATAAAGGCCAAATTGGTAAATCTCCAGGATGTAAGTTAGCGAACGTAAGGTTTGGAATGGAATGATCTGAAACTAGCAAAGAGATTCCAATTGATACGGCCATAAAAATTAAAATGGCACCGAAAATAGGATAGATGCGTCCAATAACACGATTTACCGGTAATACAGCTGCAACTAAAAAATAAGCAAAAATAAGAACAAGTGCTAATGTAAATGAAAGTGGTGTTAAAGTAGCAATTAATTGAGCAGGTCCTGCTGTGAAGGCTGCCGCCACAAGAACCATTAATACTATTGAAACAACATTAATCATCACGCGCATGGTGTTCCCTAAATAACGTCCAACAAGACTAGGGAATTGAGCTCCATTATGACGCAAAGAAAGCATTCCAGAAAAATAATCATGAACAGCTCCAGCGAAAAGACATCCAATAACGATCCAGATGAATGCTACTGGACCATATAACGCACCAGCTACCGCTCCGAAAATAGGTCCAAGACCAGCAATGTTTAATAATTGAATTAAGCTAGCCTTCCACCAAGGCATTGGTGTGTAATCAATCGCATCAGAGTTTGTATAAGCAGGTGTCTTGTTTTGGTCATTAATGCCAAAAATTCTTTCTACCACTTTGGAATAAATAAAATAACCACCAACAAGAAACGCAATCGCGAAAAGAAAAGTTACCATAATCATGAATCCTCCAATTGTCTGAAAAATCTAAGTATACGTATTGTAACTATTTCTTACATACGAATCAATATATTTTTCTGAAAAAACATTAAATTCACTATATTAAAACGGTTACATAGGAAAAGTGTGAATTCTTTATGCTCTGAAAAATAAAAAATGGGCGACCTTATAAAAAGGTCGCCCGTAATCTTATTCCTTGGATCTAGGCTTGGTTGGGTCACAATCGTGGGATTCGAGTTGAGCTGATTGAGCTAGTTTTTCTAAGTAATAACATTCTTCACGAGCCATGTGATCAGCCATTAGTTGATCGAGAGTTCCTAATAGCTTGTTTGTCATTTCTAATTCCTCAAGTTCACGTAAGAAGTTTTTGAATAGAATGAGCTCAAGTTTCACATGATGATTAAAACGGTCTAAAGCTGGGAACTGATCAACGTTCGCCCGTAAATAACCAGCCATTTCAACAGCCTTGATATAATATTGTTCAAATCTTTCCGTAAAAGCTTCGCTCTTTTCTTGTAGTTGCTTCTCAACTAAATCGAGGGAATCTGTTATTCCACCAGCATGGCCCGCAGCATCGAGCAGCCAAACTAAATGGTGGTGAAGGGGATGAGTAATCGGAGGCTCCTGTTGCTCCATTAAGTACGGTAAGATTCTTAAGTATTCGTCTACTTCATTAACCATGTGATTTAAAAAAGTTGGAGAAAGTTCAATCGTAACATCACCAACTAAATGCTCATGAATAATGTCTAACTTAAATACTCGAATGGCTTGTGCTTGCTCATGGGCCCGCTCAGTCAACTGCTGTAATTGTTCTATAGAAATAGTTTGACGGCTCATTTCGAGCAGCGTATCAAACGTTTCAATGAATTGAACAGCTCTATTAACTAACTCTGTTTCGGTTGGAGAGAGTGTATCGCGAATAAATCTGGCATGATCGCCTAACACTTGTAGCCAAAATCGATGTTCAAATAGTGCATTCTGATAAAAGTTATTCAATGAATATACCCTCCTTAAATAAACCTTATTCAGAATCACTCTATGTTGAAAGTAAGGGTAATATTATCAAAGAATCGAATTCACTCTAAACTAAAAAAACGATGAGAGCTTGTCTCATCGTTTTTGTAATCAGCTTATTCGTTTACAGCGTCTTTAAGTTGTTTACCTGGTTTGAATGCTGGATTCTTTGTAGCAGGAATTTCAATTTCTTGGCCAGTTTGTGGATTACGTCCTTTACGTGCAGAACGCTCACGTACTTCGAAGCTACCAAAGCCAACAAGTTGAACTTTTCCACCTTCAACAAGCGCTGTAGTAATGCTGTCGAATACTGCGTCTACTGCTTTTGACGCATCCTTTTTAGAAAGGTCTGCTTGCTCCGATACTGCATTAATTAAATCTGTTTTGTTCATTGAAAAAAACTCCCTTTCATACCTTGATTTGAAAAACGCTTCACCTTATGTATGAAGTGTTCATTCTTCATTTTTAATAACTGTCATTTTCGACAAGCTAAAAATAATGCCGCAACTTTATTTAATAATGAAACCCTAGAGGTGTCAAGACTTTCGGCTGAAATAAAAGAATATTATCCCATATTTTTCACATTTTTTGACATGAATCCTTCATTTTTTTGAATGTCTACGCAAATATTGTAAAAAAATAAGAGGGGACCGATTGGGTCCACCTCTTACATTTTTCGTACTGTAAAAGAAGAAATCATAAGAATAGCTAATACAAGAGTAATAATCATAAAGTAAAATGCAGAAATATATGGTACTAATAGAAGCTGGAATGTTAAGATACATCCGGCAGCTGTTATGGGTAAACCGACAAAATAGCCTGTACTTTCCATAACGTTAAAACGGGCTAGTCTAATGGCACCACATGCAATAAAGAAAATGGTTACAAACATACCTGGTAAACCGAAACTAAATAAAATTGCCTGGTATAATAAAAACGCAGGTGCAACTCCAAATGATATAATATCACTTAAGGAGTCTAACTGTTTGCCAAACTCAGAGGTGCTGTTAAAGCGCCTTGCCGCAGCTCCGTCTAATCGATCCGTTAGAGCAGCGATTGTAATAAACAGAAGACCTAACCGTAATTCATTTTGTAAAATAAACATAATAGCAAAAGCACCTAAACCTAAATTTAAAAGGGTGAGAGCATTCGCAATTTGCCCTTTTAACTTTTTGACGGTATGATCCAATTGATGTAAAAGGAACATTTCATCGACTCCTTGCATGAATTTATGCAACACATAGTAACTAAGTAAAGTAACCTTCTTAAATAATAATCATACCATACGTTCAGGAACTAAACTAGATAACAAAATATGTTTGCAATTGTTTTAAAGAAATTGGGGGAAATTATTTTGAAAAAAATGCTCTTTCGTTCATGTATCGAACTTACAAATCATCGTCTTACTTCATCTGCGTTAAAACGTTTTTCAAGATCTAAAGTGAGCAAGCCACTAATCAAACCATTTGCAAGTACTTTTGGATTAAATGAAGCGGAGATGAAAAGGCCACTACATGAGTATGCTCATTTGCATGATTTATTTATTCGAGAATTAAAGTCTGAAGTACGTCCAATTGATCAACAAGCACAAAGTATTATAAGCCCGGTTGATGGAATCGTTGCTCAACATGGAGACCTGACTCAAGGAACGACCTTTCACGTGAAAGGACAAGACTATAATATTGAAGAGATGTTAGGCTCTTCTCAAGTCTCACAACCTTACTATAATGGTTATTATCTTATCTTATACCTTAGTCCGAGTCATTATCACAGAATTCACAGTCCAGTTGATGGAATGATTACTCGACAATGGAAACTCGGGAGCTTATCTTATCCAGTTAATTCAGTAGGATTACGTTATGGAAAAAGGCCGCTGTCGCGAAATTACCGGGTTATTACTGAATTTGATGTAGAAGGAAGTCGTGTTGCCTTAGTCAAAGTAGGGGCTATGAATATCAATACAATCGAACTTACTCATAAAGGTATGCATTTGAAAAAAGGAGAAGAAATGGCCTATTTTTCTTTCGGATCCACAGTTGTTCTTCTTTTTGAACAAGGATTAATTAGTCAATCAGATATTGAAGCAAATAGTGAGGTGAAAGTAGGAGAGCCAATCGCCTACCTTCGTAAAGCAGGTGGAGCAATGTGAGATTGCTTCGACATATTGCGCAACGAATTGTGAATGAGGTATCGAAAGTTATTGAAGAAGAGGTCATTGTTATGAATGATGAGGGAGTTATTATTGCAGCTAGTGATTCTAGTCGTGTTGGCTCCTTTCATCAAGTAGGAAAAGAAGTAGTATTACATGGAAAAAAACAAATGATTACAGAAGGTGATAGCAAGAAATATAAAGGCGTCAAGATGGGCTTGAATTTACCGATTCACTTTCAAAGAAATGTGATCGGAGTAATTGGAATTACAGGGTCGCATCCAACAACAGTTCGGTACGGCGAATTAATCCAACGTATGACCGAACTTATCATTCAAGAGGCTTTTGCAGCGGAACGACTCGATTCAAAGTTAAGAGGTCTAGAAACATTTGTATATGAATGGCTTCATGCAAAAACGTTATCAGAAGAATTTATAGAACGAGGCGAAATATTAGGGATTCAGATGAATGAGCCGAGATATTGCGTGTTAGTTCAACTAGATGAAGAGTCTAAAGAGCTTAATGAAACCTTGTTAGAGCAAGATATGATTCAAAGAGTTCGAGCACTGCTTCCTAACGAGGAAAAGGATATTCTTGTAAGATGGGGCAATGGTCGATTTGTACTCCTTGTATCAGCAAAGGTACATACAGAGAAGGAATTGTATCATGCACTAGAGCGGCTGCATAAAGGATTAGAAAAAACACATTCCATTAGATGTAGGTCAGGAATTAGTCGGGTTCATCATGATCCTGTGAGTTTTTCTACAGCTTATCATGAAGCAAAGCAAGCTCTGAATGTTAAAATGAAAGAAGAAACAGTTATCTTTTACCAATCACTAACACTAGAAATTGCTCTTACTGAGGTTTCTTCAGGTACGAGGAAGAAATTGATTACAGAAGTGTTAGGAAAGTTATTGGACGAACCGGAATTATTAGAGACGTTGGAAGTATATCTAAATCATCAATTATCTGTTAAAGAAGCCGCCAAATCACTTCATATCCATATCAATACGCTGCATTATAGGTTAAAACGAATTCAGGATTTATCAGGATGTCATTTAAAAGAAACGAAAGAACTTGTTACGTTATTTTTGGCTTTATGGTATTACAGAACGTTAGATGAATAAACAAAAAAAACTTTAGAAAACGCTTTTATTTTGTGTTTTTACACATAGGATAAAGGGGTTCTTTTTTTTATACTTAAAAGTATGAAAGAGGCGGTTTTCCCTCAAAAGGCAGGAGAGTGATATATAAATGCTAGATAAACTAGTGAAACAAAAGCTTATATCTATAGTGGGTAAAGACAATTTTTTTGATTCTGAAGAAGACTTGGTTGTTTATTCTTACGATGCAACACCAAATTTTCAAGCCATGCCAGATGCGGTAATTAGACCGAGACAAACAAAAGAAATACAAGAAATCGTAAAAATATGCAACGAATTTAAAGTACCGATTGTTCCTAGAGGTTCTGGAACGAATCTTTGTGCAGGAACTTGTCCGCTTGAAGGTGGTATTGTTTTATTGTTTACGCATATGAATAACATTCTTGAAATTGATGAAGAGAACTTAACTGTTACGGTCCAGCCTGGTGTCATTACGCTAGATTTAATTAACGCAGTGGAGGAGAAAGGATTATTCTATCCACCTGATCCAAGCTCGATGAAAATATCAACAATTGGTGGAAATATTAATGAGAATTCCGGAGGCTTGCGAGGATTAAAATATGGAGTAACTCGAGATTATGTTATGGGACTTGAAGTTGTCCTACCAAATGGGGAAGTGATTCGAACAGGAGGAAAACTAGCAAAGGATGTTGCGGGATATGATTTTACTAGATTGATGGTTGGGTCAGAAGGGACATTAGGTGTGATCACAGAGGCGATTTTGAAGCTTATTCCTATACCTGAGACAAAGAAAACGATGCTCGCTTTATTTGATAATTTAGAAGGAGCTGGGGCGGCTGTACAATCTATTATTTCTAATAAAATTATTCCAGCGACACTTGAATTCTTGGATCAAGGTACATTAGAAGTGGTTGAAGATTTCGCTAAGATCGGACTGCCTACAGAGGTAGGAGCGGTTCTTTTAATTGAGCAGGATGGCCCACGTGAAATTGTAGAACGAGATATGAAGAAAATGGCTGAAATATGCGAGCAATCCCATGCTCTTTCGATACAAGTTGCCCAAACGGTAGAAGAGGGACTAGCGTTAACGACAGCTCGTCGTGCTGCTCTTTCCGCACTCGCTAGAAAGAAGCCAACGACCATTTTAGAAGATGCTACAGTGCCACGTTCGAAAATAGCAGAAATGGTTCAAGCTATTAATGAAATAGCTCAAAAATATGAAGTGGAAATTTGCACATTTGGTCATGCCGGTGATGGCAATTTACATCCAACCTGTATGACTGATGCAAGAGACGTTGATGAAATTCATCGTGTAGAGGAAGCTTTTGCCGAGATTTTTGCAAAAGCAATTGATTTAGGAGGCACGATCACTGGTGAGCATGGGGTTGGAGTTATGAAGTCGCCATACCTGGCTTGGAAGCTTGGAGAAGAGGGAGTTAGTGCTATGAAAACCCTTAAATTTGCCTTTGATCCACACAACATTATGAACCCTGGCAAAATGTTTGCAAAAGAAACAAAAAAGAGGGTGGTGGTTCAAAAATGACAACAATGAAACAAAAACAACATGAAGCCATTACGGAAGAGTTTAAAGAGCGGATGGACTATGATGAATTGATGAACTGCATGCGTTGTGGATTTTGTTTGCCTTCTTGTCCGACGTACGGTGAAACAGGACAAAAGGAAGCTGCTTCACCACGAGGACGAATCGCATTAATGAAGGCAGTTGTCGATGGAGGAAAGGCTCCTGATGAAGATTTTGAACGTCAATTGAATCTATGTCTAGGTTGCCGGGCTTGCGAACCAGCGTGTCCTTCAGGTGTGAAGTATGGTCATCTCCTTGAAGAGGCACGTGACATATTAAACAAGCACAAAAAACATAGCTTACCAGTGAAAGTTCTCAGGTATTCTGTCTTTAGTGGGCTCTTTCCTTTTCAAAATCGAATGAGGAATGTAAATGGGATGCTATGGCTCTACCAACAATCTGGAGTTCAAAAAGTCGTACAAAAAACGAAAGTGTTGAATTTGCTACCTGGAAACCTTGCTACAATGGAGAAGATTCTTCCTGTCGTACCTTCACCAAAAGAAATGAAGCACCGTCCTACCCATATTAAGCCAGAAGGACAAGTGAAAAAAAAGGTTGCTTTTTTCTCGGGATGCCTAATGGACACGATGTTCATGAAGACCAATGATGCTACGCTCTTTCTTCTGGAGAAAGCAGGCTGTGAAATTGTGATACCAGAGGCGCAAAATTGTTGTGGTGCTCTTCATGCTCATTCTGGTGAGAAGGAACAAGCACGGCAGTTAGCAAAAAGAAATATCGAAGCATTTGAAAGGGCAGAAGTTGACTATATTATTTCAAATGCAGGTGGTTGTGGAGCATTATTAATTGAGTATGATCATCTATTGAAAGATGAGCCCGATTGGCATAACCGTGCACAAGCTTTTTCTAAAAAAGTGAAAGATATTTCTGCTGTCTTATTAGAAGTAGGCTTACCAAGAATGAAGTTACCAGAACAAACCATTACGTATCAGGATTCTTGTCATCTTCGAAATGTTATGAATGCAGGAGGCCCGCCACGACAGCTTCTACAGATGATAGAAGGGATACAGTATAAAGAAATGAAGAATTCTGATCGTTGCTGCGGTTCTGCAGGAGTTTATAATATGATTCAACCTGAAATGTCTACACAAATTATTGATGAAAAAATGAGTGATGTCAAAGTAACAGAAGCAACGACCATTGTTACAGCAAACCCGGGATGTTTATTGCAAATGAAGTTAGGAGTGGAACGAGAAGGGTTAACGAACACAGTTCGTTCAGTTCATATTGTTGATTTGTTAGCAGAAGCCGTTCAATACGGTGAAGAATAAGAAGCAAAAGACCCGATGATTTCTATCATCGGGTCTTTTGTCGAAACTATTGTGGCTCATTTAATTTTTTCTCATACATTTTCTTTAAATCGTCTTGACCACTTTTCTCCCAAAGTGGAACTCCTGTACGATATGCAGCTCTGGCAACCATTAAGGCAGCAACTGGTGCTGTTAAGAAAACGAACAAGATAGCAAGTAGAATTTTTCCGGCAAATATTCCTTCGACTAATAGAAAGAACAAGAAGGTTGCTACCATGATCGAAATCACACCGAGGGTTGCGCTTTTCGTTGCTGCATGCGTTCGTCCATACACATCAGGGAATCGAATTAAACCGATTGAGCCGAGTAGGCTAAGAAAAGCTCCGGTAATGATAAAGATGCTTAAAATAATCTCAATCGCGTTCAAATACAACACCCCTTTCAATGAACTTCGATAAAGCAATCGTACCAATAAAAGCTAGAATACTAATGACAAGAATGACTTCTGAATAAGCTAAAGTTTCTTGAACGATCATTAGGATTCCGATAAAACCAATAAGGTTAATTCCAAAAGCATCTAGAGCAACAATTCGATCTGGCATCGTAGGCCCAATAACGGTACGAATGAAGCAGACGAATAATGACAGCGACATGACTGCTAGCACAATCATTAAGATCGTATGAAACATTACTTCGTCACCTCCAAAATCGCACGTTCAAATGTATTGTGAATTTGACGAATCATTTCTTCTTTATCCGGTACATGGATAGAGTGAATGTAAATGTATTTATTATCATCCGAAAAATCCATAGACAAAGTTCCAGGTGTTAAGGAAATGAGGGAAGCTAATAACGTTAACTCCCATTCTGTTTCAAGCTTTGTAGGGACTTCAATAATACCTGGTTGGATATCTAACTTCGGACTAAGCACAATTTTAATAACATCAATGTTAGCCATAATTAACTCTTTAAAGAAGAGCAATGTCAATTTGATAAACGCCCAAACACGACGGAAATAGAAATCAAACTGCAAAAATCTCCGCAATACAAATAGGATAAAAATCCCGATTACATAACCAACTAGAAAATCAACACCAGTATAGCTGTTTTGTAGGAAGGCCCAGATGAGCGCAATGAAAATGTTTAATAATATTTGAAAGGCCATAGCAACTACTCCTTTAGAACTGATTCGATATAAATCGATGGGTCTAGGATTTGTTCTGCCACTTGTAATGAGTAAAGAAAGATCGGTTCTGCAGCGAACCCTAAGATGATCGTAAGCGCCACAAGTGGAACAATTGGCAATAATAATTTACCAACTTTGATTTTTGCTTGTTCCTCAGTATGTTTTTGCTCACCCCAGAACGCATAGATGAAAATTTTCATCATAGAGAAAAGGGTTAAGAGTCCAACCGCAAGAGCGACAGCTGCTATTACATAATTTCCTTCTTCAAAACCAGCTAATATGATTGGAAATTTACTAAAGAATCCACTTAAAGGAGGGATTCCTGCTAATGAGATAGCTGATATGAAAAACATCCAAGCGAGATATGGATGAGTTTTAAGCAATCCACCCATTTTTTTCAAATCAGTTGTCCCGGTTATTTTTTGAGTAGCCCCAGCGAATAAGAACAAGGCTGATTTAACAATAATATGGTGAGCAATGTAATAGATTGCCCCAGCCACTGCAAGTGTTGAATAGATGCCAAGCCCCATCACCATGTATCCAACCTGACTGATGATGTGGTAAGAAAGAATACGTTTAAAATCAAATTGAGATACGGCACCAAGTACCCCAAAGATCATTGTAAACCCAGCAATCGTGACTATGAGATAGTGGGTAAACCCTGGATCATGTGTAAAAATGAGTGTGAAAGAGCGAATAATCGCGTAAATTCCCACTTTTGTTAGTAGACCACCGAATAACGCTGCAATAGCTGCAGGTGGACCATAGTACGAACGTGGAAGCCAGAAATAAAGTGGGAATAATCCACCCTTCATCGCAAAGACAACAAAGAATAAAACTGCAATTACATTTAATACTCCAACTTGTTCTAATTCCCCTACTCGCTCAGCAATCTGAGCCATGTTTAATGTTCCTGTTACAGCGTAAATATAGGACACACCAACAATAAACAAGATCGAAGCAAAAACGTTAATAGCTACATATTTAAATGACTCTCTTAATTGATATTTCGTTCCGCCCATAACGATCAGGATATAGGAAGAAATAAGCATGACTTCAAAAAAGACGAACAAGTTAAATAAATCACCTGTTAGAAATGCTCCGTTTACCCCAGCTAGTAAGAAGAAGTAAAACGGGTAGAAAAAGAATTTTTCACGTTCTGATGAGATCGTTTGAAAAGCAAAGAATAAACAAACGACTCCCACGATACTACATAAGATCACCATCATGGTAGCGAACATATCGGCAACAAGCACAATACCAAACGGTGCTGGCCAGTTCCCGAGTTCAAGAACGGTAATTCCATTTTGATAAACAAAGACTGCTATATAAATAGAGACAATGAGCATACCAATAGCTGTAATTCCGCTGATTACTCGTTGAATCGTATGCTGGTGCCTAAATAATATTAAAATGGTCCCAATAATAAATGGGATAAGAACTGGTAATATAATTAAGTTATTCATCAGCAGATCCCCTCAATTGGTCTAAATCATCTGTCTTGTGTTCTTTGTATGTGCGATAGGCGAGAACAAGCAAGAAAGACGTGACCCCAAAACTAATTACAATCGCTGTAAGGATAAGAGCCTGCGGCAGCGGATCCGCGTAGGCTTCTGATCCTAAGCTTAACAATGGTGGTGTTCCTCTTTGCAAACCAGCCATTGTTAATAATAATAGATGAGCTCCATGTGACATGAGGATCAATCCTAAAACAACGCGCAATAAGCTTTTTGTTAAAATCATATAAGTTCCGACCATAAAGAGGACCCCAACAACGATGGACATTAATATTTCCATTATGCATCATCCTCCGCAATCGTAAGAATCGTAATTAGAGCAATAGCCACAACGACTAGATAGACACCTAAGTCAAAAGGTAGGGCTGTTGTTAATTCTGTTTCGCCTAAAATAGGCAATTGATAATATTCAAAGAACTGAGTTAAAAAAGGATAACCAAACAACATACTAGATACACCCGTTGCAATAGCAATTAATAGTCCTACTGCAATAATGGCGGTATAGTCAAATGGCAATGCCTTTTTCATGCTCTTCATATCAAAACCAAGGTACATTAATAGAAGAGCACAAGCTGTCATTAATCCCCCAATAAATCCTCCGCCGGGATTGTTATGTCCGGCGAAGAATAAATATACCGAGAAGGCGAGAATGATGAAGGTGACAACTCTCGTCAGCGTATGAAGCATTAATTCATTTGATTTGATTTGTTTCTTCACACATCTTCCCTCCCTGTCATTCTTAATTTAATGAGAGCGACTACTCCAAGAGCGGCAATCCCAAGTACGAGTACTTCGAGCAAGGTATCAAGTCCACGGAAGTCAACTAGTATGACGTTTACCATGTTGTACCCACCAGCTAATTCTTTTGAATTCTGGATAAAGTACTCGGAAATCGATTCAAACCCAGCTTCATTCCCAAGTGCTGATGCACTAAGGGCAATAAGGGTAACGAGGCTACCAACTGCAATAGAGATAATTAAATTTACTATGTTAAAACGTGGTTTAAACGACTCTTTGCGTAGCTCAGGTAAGTGGTAGAACACAAGCATAAAGAGAACAACCGTTACCGTTTCAACTAATAATTGAGTCAACGCTAAGTCAGGTGCACGGAACACAACAAAGAATAATGCTAGTAGGAAACCGATGACACCAACAACAATGACCGCTGTAATACGATGATTGATGAATGGCATGACTAACGTTGCTCCAATGAAGACAATAACTAAAATCCACATGAATGGATCAATCCCCGTTACATTAACCGTATCAATAGCAAAGACGTTGTAACGATACATTGTATAACCAAATAGCAAAATCATGAAGACGGACATATACACGAAGTAATCGCGTAACAATCCTGTCATTTGGATACGTGTAGCAAATTGTGATCCACTAATCAATCCAGTAAGAGAATGATCATAGAACCAGTTGAGAGGATCTCTTTCTCTTAAATAGAAAGCCATCTGTGACCATTTTCTCATCATTAAGAAAATGAACGTCCCAACTAAGATAACGCCAATAGTCATAAATAGCTCTGCATTGAAACCATGCCAGTGATAAATGTTCACATAAAATCTATCCTCTGCACCTAATAAATTAGGCAAAATAGATGCCATGGCTGGTTCGATCAGCGTGTAAGCTAGCAGATTCGGGAACAAACCAAAGATGACAACTAAAGAACCTAAAACAATTGGACTAATCAACATTCCAATTGGTGCTTCGTGAACATGCTTCACATCAAGCTTTTCAGGTTGGAACTTACCTGTGAAAGTTTTAAAGAACATAATCATACAGTAAACAAATGTAAATACACTCGCAATCCAAGCGAGGATTGGGAAGAGCATTCCCCAAGTTTGCATGTTAAAGATGTCTAATTCAGTTGAGTTCAAAACACCTGTAAAAAACATCTCTTTACTTAAGAAACCGTTAAATGGAGGCAAGCCTGCCATTGAAGCTAAACCAATTAACGAAATCGTAAATGTGACAGGCATAATAGTCATTAAGCCGCCTAACTTACGAATGTCTCTCGTTCCAGTTTCATGGTCAATGATACCTGCTGTCATAAACAAGCTACCTTTAAATGTTGCATGATTAATTAAATGAAATACAGCAGCGAGAATAGCGGTTGTGTAAATGGTCTCTGATCCATATCCGTAATACAGCGAAGCTGAACCAAGACCTAATAAACACATGATTAATCCTAGCTGACTGATAGTTGAGAACGCGAGAATGGCTTTCAGGTCTTTTTGGCGTACGGCAGAAATCGATCCCCAACATAGGGTGACAATTCCGAATGCGGATAAGATCCAGAACCATTCAGCAGACCCTCCAAAAACTGGAGTAAGACGAGCTACTAAATAAATTCCTGCTTTAACCATCGTTGCAGAGTGAAGGTAAGCACTAACAGGTGTAGGTGCTTCCATTGCATCTGGCAACCAAATATGAAACGGAAATTGCGCTGATTTTGTAAAGGCTCCGAGCAAAATCAGTAACATAGCTGGTAAGAAGAGCGCACTTGTTGTCACTAAATCTACATTCGCGATAATCTCACGAATGCTAAATGTCCCTGTCATTACATACATGAGGCAGAAACCACCAAGCATGGATAAACCACCGAATACGGTAATGAGCATAGACTTTTGGGCACCATACGTAGATTTTTCACGATGGAACCAATAACTGATTAATAGAGAAGAAGCTAAACTCGTTAATTCCCAAAAAACATACAGGACGATTAGGTTATCCGATAAAACAACCCCAAGCATGGCTCCCATGAACATTAACAAGTAAACATAAAAGTTGTTCAAGCTCTCCGTTTTCTTAGATAGATAATAGATCGAATACAGGATAACCAATGTTCCGATCCCTGTTATCAGAAGAAGAAACAGTAAGCTTAGTCCATCCAGATAGACAGTAAAATTAATCCCAAGAGATGGAACCCAAGGGACGGTATGCTCAACAACCCCTCCTGCAGACGTTATCGGCAAATACTGGATGAAATAAATAAATAAGACGAGCGGGAGTACAAGGACAAACCACCCCGTATGTATGGGTCTTACGTACTTATACAAAAAAGGGATCAATATGGCTAACAAAAATGGGGAGATTGTAGCCCAATGTAAAACCGTCAAATCACATACCTCCTTTTTTTACTTATAACATTATTAATTTGTGCAAAACTCCTTTTTTTACCATGAAACTTTCTTGCCAATGTACACAATTCTCAAGACTAAATAAAAGTATAACCTACTTTTTGAACGTGTGCATCCGTGACGCATTTAGCTTTTCCGGATTTCTAAGAACTTATTAAATATGTAGAAATAAGAAAAAAAAGCTAAAAAAATTTTTTTAGATAGAGTATAAAATCAGGGATCATCAAAAATGATTCACTGAAATTGGAAAAAGTATGTATATTTTTTATAATGCTGCGACACTCTATAGACAAAAGGAAGCCTTATCTTTAAAAAAGGCTAATTTTGCATTCGGGAACGAGCGATCGTTGCCTAAAACAGGAGTGACAGAAATGAACAACAAGCAGAAAGGGTTAGCGGCTGTTAGTATTTTTCTCGTTCTTTTTTCTGGTGGGTGGTATGCGAATGAGTTTAACAAGCGTACGATTCATGAAAAAGGACTAGATGGGCCAAACAATGTCACAATCCAACAACTGCATGATAACGTCGTACCAACAACGTTTCCGTTCCAGCCTAGGGAATACATTCGCATTGGAAATCGAATGCCCGTTCAATCTGAGTAATAAGGTTTGGACAATAAAAGAAGGCAGCTATCCTGTAGGATAGCTGCCTTTTTGCATTATGAAGATAATTTAATTTTGTCGGAAAGAGATCGTTTGGCAATTTCAATTTGAATTAATTCAATAAAATCATGATTGAGGTTTAGTTCAACAGCCTTATAATAAGTTTCAATTAGAAGTTCATCAGAAAGGTTTTGCATGCTTGTCTCCTGTCAAATTTCGACAGGTCCACCTCCTTCGTTTTCGAGTTAGATTTTTTATAGGAATAGAATGGGTTTCTAGTGAATAAAATACTAAGTTGTTTGAATGTGTTTTAATCCTATCATGACTTCCAAAATAGAACAACTGTTCTACTTATCCACATTCGTAGGTGGATAAGTTGTTAATTACCTGTTTATTACCAGGTAAAAACCTTACTCTTATTAGGGGATAACGTGCATAAAGTTATCCACAGGTGTTGAGTGGTGCTTAGATTTGTCGAAATTTTTTTTAAAAAGTTGAAAAAACAAACTGTTTTTCTTTAATAAAGTCGTTTTCTGTCCGTAAGAATTGAAAAAAAAAATAACTAAAGGTATAGTTAAAGTTTGGTACGAGTGGGAGGAAATGCTGAGGTAAGTAGCAGCTGTCATCCGGGATGAACTACTCAAATGTCTCTCATAATAGAAATAAGTGAACAAATATAAAAGGGTAAGGAAAAATAGGAGGCTTTTATGGAAGAAAGAAAACCAATATGTTCAGGTTGTGGTGTTACGATTCAATCTGAGGAGAAAGAGGAGTTAGGATATGCTCCTGCATCTGCATTAAATAGAGATGCGATCATTTGTCAAAGATGTTTTCGCCTAACTCATTATAATGAAGTTCAAGACGTTTCTTTAACGGATGATGATTTTTTAAAGATCCTAAATGGGTTAGGACAGAAGAAAGCATTAATTGTAAAAATTGTCGATATCTTTGATTTTAACGGTAGTTGGTTGCCAGGACTTCACCGATTTGTTGGGGGAAATGAAGTACTTTTAGTAGGAAATAAAGTGGATCTGTTACCAAAGTCTTTAAATCATAACCGCTTAATTAATTGGATGAAAAAGTCTGCTAAGGAATTAGGCCTAAAGCCAATTGATGTTCTGTTAATGAGTGCAGCAAAAGGGATTGGGATTGAACATGTAGCCGCTGAAATAGATCGGTTGCGAAATGGTCGTGATGTTTATATTGTTGGGTGTACAAATGTTGGAAAATCAACTTTTATTAACCAAATGATTAAAACATTTGGTGGAGATACAGAACAATTAATTACCACATCCCACTTTCCGGGTACAACATTAGATATGATCGATATTCCTCTTGATGACGGACAAGCATTATTCGACACTCCAGGGATAATTAATCATCACCAAATGGCTCATCATATAGATAAACAAGAATTAAAGATTATTACTCCTAAAAAAGAAATCAAACCTATGGTGTTTCAGCTTAATGAGGGACAAACATTATTCTTTGGTGGGTTAGGACGGTTTGACTTTGTATCAGGAGAGCGAACGTCGTTTACTTGTTATTTCTCAAATGAATTGCATATTCATCGGACCAAACGTGAAAAGGCAGATGAGCTGTATGAGAACCATCTAGGAGAGCTCTTAACTCCTCCGAATAAAGATGGTAAGGATTCACTCCCTCCACTTGTGAAGCATACGTTTCATATTAAAGAGAAAAAAGTGGATATCGTCTTTTCAGGGCTAGGATGGGTCACGGTTAACGGAACAAATATCCAAGTTGAGGGGTACGCTCCAAAAGGAGTTAATGTGACCATTAGAGAATCTATCATTTAGATCATAAATGTTAGGGGGAGAGGACATGGGGAAAGTTTTTGGTTTGTTAGGGCATCCTGTTGGACATTCAATGAGTCCGCAAATTCATAACGATGCATTTAATAAGGAAGGAATTGAAGCAGTTTATCATGCTTTTGATGTAAAACCTGAACTTGTGAGAGAAGCTATTTCAGGATTGAGAGCCTTGCAAATAGCCGGATGCAATGTGACAGTACCTCACAAACTCGCGGTGATGGAATTTCTTGATGAGATTGATGAGGAAGCAAGACTTATCGGGGCCGTTAACACGATTGTAAATCAAGATGGGAAACTAATCGGTTATAACACAGACGGACGGGGATATGTCCAATCTTTACTTGAAGAAATGAATAGTGATATTAAAGACAAACGCATTTTGATTATTGGTGCTGGTGGGGCAGCTAGAGGAGTGCTTACTGCCTTATTACAACATGGAATTGCCCATGTTGCTATTACAAATCGTACTCTCGAGAAGGCAAATTCGTTCCTTGCTTTAGCCAACAATTTCAGTATATCAGCTGAAGCTATTGATCGAATTGACGCTGAAGAGCGCCTTCATGAATTCGATGTTGTCATTAATACAACGTCTGTTGGTATGAGCCCGCATATTCATGAAACACCGTTATCCTTAACAAAGTTAAGGAAAGAAAGTGTCGTTAGTGACTTAATTTATAATCCTCTTGAAACTACATTTCTAAAAGAAGCCAAAAGCCAAGGGGCACTAATCATAAATGGTGTTGGAATGTTTGTTAATCAAGCGGCTTTATCGTTTGAATACTGGACGGGAAAAAAGCCGGACCGGGAACAAATGAAGAAAATAGTCTTACAACAATTAGGAGGAACAACATGTTAACAGGTAAACAAAAAAGATTTCTACGTTCAAAAGCTCATCATTTAAATCCAATTTTCCAAGTGGGAAAAGGTGGAGTGAATGATAATATGAGCAAACAAATAGAAGAAGCACTTGAAGCGAGAGAACTTCTAAAAATAAGCATCTTGCAAAATTGTGACGAGGATAAAGATGATGTGGTTGCAAAATTGGTTTCACAGACAAAAGCGGAATTAGTTCAAGTCATCGGAAACACGATTGTATTGTACAAGGAATCCAAAGAAAATAAGGAATTGGTCCTCCCTTCTTAATTCGAGAGTAGGAGAGTGAAAAAAATGAAAAAAGTAGGATTGTTTGGAGGAACATTTAATCCTCCTCATCTTGGTCATTTATTATTTGCTCAAGAAGTGTTGATCTCCTTTGAGTTAGATGAAATTTGGTTCATCCCTGTAAATGTTCCTCCGCATAAAGAAAGTGACGATCTTGCTTCAAATCAGGATCGTGTTGATATGCTTGTTGGTGCGACGCGAGACAATGACCATTTTCATGTAAATACGATTGAGTTAGAAAGAGAAGGACCGTCCTACACGATTGATACGATGAAACAGTTAAAACAATTGTATCCAGACGATACGTTTTATTTCTTAATCGGTGGAGATATGATCGAGTATTTGCCAAAATGGACGAAAATTAAAGAGTTGATGGAACTCGTTACATTTATCGGTGTCAAGCGCCCAGGATCTACGGTTCAACCAAACGAATATTCAAATCAAGTCCTTCTATTGGAAATGCCTCAAATTGATATATCTTCAACAGATATTAGGCATAGGGTTCAAAGCGGGAAACCGATTACGTATATGGTCCCTGATAGAGTGGAAGCCTTGGTGAAGGAGAGATTATTATATGAACCGAGAACAAGCATTGGCAATCGTAAAACTACAGCTTACAGACCATAGGTATCAACATACTTTGGGAGTGGTTGATACAGCCATAGAGTTAGCCAAACGATTCGGAGCTGATGAGGAAAAGGCGGAAATCGCCGCTATTTTCCATGACTATGCAAAGTTTCGTGATAAGGAAGAAATGAAAAGGATTGTTCAGGAGAAACTAACGGAAAAGTCATTTTTGGATTATGGTGACGAACTTTTGCATGCGCCGTGTGGAGCGTACTTGGTTCAACATGAGGTGGGAATTGACGATCAAGAGCTGTTAAATGCCATCTATTATCATACAACAGGAAGACCTGAAATGACCGTTTTAGAAAAAGTCGTTTTTTTAGCTGATTATATTGAACCTGGTCGACAGTTTAAAGGCGTGGAGGAGGTTCGGGTGCTTGCGCAAACGAACTTAGATGATGCTATATTGCAAACACTTGAAAACACAATTTTCTTCCTAATGAAAAGGCGTCAACGTGTTTTTCCAGATACATTAGCTACGTTCAATCAATTAGTTAAACAAAAAAAGGAGAAGTGATGTCCGTGAATGAAACGTCAACTTTATCACTTGCTGTAAAAGCAGTCGATGATAAAAGAGCAGAAAATATTGTTGCCTTAAATATGAAAGGTGTATCTTTAATTGCCGATTATTTTGTCATTTGTCACGGTAATTCTGACAAACAAGTGCAAGCTATTGCCTATGAATTAAAAAAAGTCGTTCAGGAACAAGGGATTGAAATTAAGCGATTAGAAGGATTTGACCAAGCAAGATGGGTGTTAATTGATTTAGGTGATGTAGTGGTTCATGTGTTTCATAAAGATGAGCGAGTGTATTACAATTTAGAGAAATTATGGGGAGATGCCCCAATAGTTGAATTAGAAGGAGTTTTGGGCTAATGAGTTTAAAGCCTGGATTCACCGTTTCGTTAGAGGTTGTTCGTACGGCTAACTTTGGTTTTTTTCTAAGTGATGGTCAGACCGACATTTTGCTTCATGAACGTGAAGCGACAAGGGAGATAAAAGTTGGAGATCGAGTAGACGTATTCTTGTATCATGACCATCAAGGTAGGTTAGCTGCCACGATGGAACAACCATATTTACAAGTAGGAGAAGTGGCTTGGTTAGAAGCTGTAGAAGTAAAAACAGGTCATGGGGTATTCTTTCATAATGGCATTTCAAGGGACCTCTTTTTATCAATGGACGAGCTTCCATATGATCGAGAGATGTGGCCGCGTCCAGGAGATAAATTGCCTTTGTCATTAACTTGGGACAAAAGAGGTCGTTTAATGGCTAAGCTTGTAAAAGGCGAACCTGTTGAAAAAACATCGATTCAAGCTCCAAAAGAAATGATGAATAAAGAAGTAACTGGATATGTGTATCATTTTCTTGATGAGGGAGCTTTGTTATTAACAGATGAAGGGTACATTGCATTTCTTCATAATGATGAAATGCAAAGAACCCCTAGATACGGGGAGCATCTTCAAGTACGAGTACAATTTGTAAGGGACGATGGACGGATTAATGTAACGATGAATCCACTTCGATCTGAACAACAAGAAGAAGATGCAGATCGTATTTACTCCTTTTTACTAGAACGTGGGGGCTCGATGCCTTACTGGGATAAAACACCGCCAGAAGACATTGAACTTAGGTTTTCGATCAGTAAAGCTAAATTTAAGCGAGCTTTAGGTAAATTAATGAAAGAAAACAAAATTGAACAGCGAGATGGTTGGACGCATGTTAAGAAGTAAAGTTAGGAGCATTTGAGCGATATGAACTATCAAGCTTTTGCTACATTATATGACACGTTAATGGCAGATGCCCCTTATGGGGAATGGATTCATTTTTTGAACAAACAATTAAACGTCACGAACTTAGAAGGGCAAAGGATTCTAGACGTTGGCTGTGGGACAGGAGAGCTCTTGGTCAGGTTAAAGCAGCAAGGTGCTGATGTTACGGGGGTTGATTTGTCAGCTGAAATGCTCACGATTGCTAAAGAAAAATGTGAGCAATATGGCTTCTCTCCCCTCTTAATTCAGCAATCAATGACGGATTTAGAAGACCTCGGTCAGTTTGACGTTGTCACATTGTTTTGTGATTCCCTTAACTATTTGGAGACAGAACAAGATGTGGTGAAAACTTTTGAGTGTATTAATAAGCTTTTGAAAAAAGGGGGCTATCTTTTATTTGATGTTCATTCTGTTTCAAAAATTGAAAATGGATTTATAGGACAGACATTTGCTGAAGATGCAGGTGAGGTTGCCTATATATGGACATCATTTGAAGGAGTGGCTCCTCATAGTGTCGAACATGAATTAACTTTTTTTGTACAAAATGAATCTCATCATTATGAGAAGAAGTTCGAATTACATAAGCAGAGAACGTTCCCAGTCGAACAGTATAAAAAGTGGTTGCAGAAAGGTTATGATGACATTACCGTTCAAGCGGATTTCACGTCTTTTGCACCGACAGCAGAAAGTGAACGAATATTTTTTAGCTGTAGAAAAAAAGACTAGAGGAATTTTAAAATGTATCGCGAATAAAAATAAAGGAAGAGCTAGGCTCTTCCTTTATTTAGTCTTTTGAGAATGCTTCTGAAATTAATTCTTGATCTTCGTAATATTTAGCATGAGTTTGCTGAAATAGGTGATCGAACATAGGTCCGATTTCGGCTTCTAACACTTTAATGCCTTCCCCTGTAATACCCCCAGGAACACACACTCGTTTTTGTAAAGTGGGTAAAGTAAAATGGCCTTTCTCAAGTAACTTCCCCATACCTATCATCATGTTTGTAGCTAAGGTAGTTGCATCTTCTTGAGTAATCTCTGTTTGTCTCACAGCGCCATCAATAAATTGTTGCATAATATAACTGAAAAAGGCTGGACCGCAACTCACAATATCTGAAGATACCCGCGTAATATTCTCATCAATTTCCAACGGTTCAGATATCGATGATAGTAAATGGGTCACAAGTTGACGATCTTCAGCTTGGCATCGTTTGCCAAAACTTAAGAGAGAAGGTCCAGTTAAGGCTCTATTTAAAATACTAGGAATTGCACGAGCTACTCTGCAACGAACCATTTCCTCTAGCTGTTCAACTGAGATTGGACTTGTGATAGAAATTAATAACTTGTCATCACTACAAACGTGAGCAATCTCCTGTAAAATGGTAGGCATTTGTAACGGTTTTGTGCATAAGAAAATGACATCTGATTGTTTCACGGTCGCTACCGCATCAGAGGCAATTCTGATGTCTTGGAAGCGTTCCTTCAATGCCTCCGCTTTTTCCCTATTGCGATTCGTTACGACAAATTGGTGCGGAGAAATGGCACCGGATTCTATGAATGATTCAAGTAAAATCGTCCCCATACTACCTGTTCCGATTACTCCAATTTTCAAGATAGCCCCTCCTTCAACAATCTTACCTACGATTATCGTTATGACTAAACGTATGAAGGGCAAGGCAATGTTATGCTTGAATTATTTATTGTTTAGTAAATTTACGACCATTTCGGGCGTGACAAGCTTGCGTGGCGGAAATTGAAACTGCATCGCAATTTGATTCATAGTTTGAGTTATTTGATTAATTTCAGTCGTTTCAACAGGTTTTCCTGCCTTTGCGTTCTCGAAAACAGCATCAATGGCTCTCTCTCTTTGAGCGTCTAAAGCGAGAAATTGTTTTTGTGCTTCACGATGTTTTTTTACTTGTTCTGCAATTTGTAAATGTACAGCCATGGTAATTGTCTCCTTCCAATTCTTGTTGTATAGCATTGCCAAAAAAAATCATGAGGTGATGAAATGATAAAAAAGATGTTAGAGCGAAAACAAATCCTCTCTACTGCGGCAATCTTACTATTAGTCAGTGTAGTATTGTTTCTGCTTTTTAGCAATCCTAAAGAAGAAGAAGTTACATTTAATTGGACAGATTATCAACAAGACATGGGGCAAGAGGCAAATAAACAAGAATTGCACGTTAGTGAGATGTATGTAACCGTAGATGTAAAAGGGTCCATTCAGAATCCTGGTGTTTATGAATTAAGGGCGGGAGAGAGAATTCATGACGTTATAAAAAAAGCAGGTGGGTTCTTACCAGATGCTGATGAACGAAAGTTAAATTTAGCTCAGTTGTTACATGATGAAATGATGATATATGTGCCGAAAATGGGAGAAGAAGAAGCGATTTCTGAAAATATGACTAGTCCGGGAGAAGCTGAAGGGAAAATTAGAATTAATCACGCAGATGCAAGCACCCTTGAGCAACTTCCGGGGATTGGTCCTGCAAAGGCGGCAGCCATAGTAGCTCATCGAGAAGAACACGGTCCATTCAAAACAGAAGCCGACTTATTGCAAGTATCAGGAATTGGTCCAAAGTCTGTTGAGAACCTGAAAGAGCATCTAACATTTCATTAAATGACTTATGATTGACGTACTAGTTCGTTTTTTCTAAACTAGCAATATGAATGTAGAGGAGGATTTCAAAAGTGCAAAGGATTTCGTGGGATCAGTATTTTATGGCTCAAAGTCATTTATTAGCGTTAAGAAGTACATGTACACGACTTATGGTTGGTGCAACCATTGTAAGAGAAAAGAGAATCATTGCAGGTGGCTACAACGGCTCTGTCACTGGTGGGGCCCATTGCATTGATGATGGCTGTTATGTTGTTGATAACCATTGTATCAGAACGATACACGCCGAAGTGAATGCTCTTCTCCAATGTGCCAAATTTGGTGTGCCAACAGAAGGATCTGAAATATACGTAACACATTTTCCTTGTGTCCATTGCTCGAAAGCAATCATTCAAGCAGGGGTTAGAAGTGTTTACTATGCAAAAGATTACAAAAATCATCCTTATGCAAAAGAGATGTTTCGTGAAGCTGGGATTGAAGTCGTACAAGTAGAATTAGACGAAATGAGTTTGGACCAACAACACCTTGAAAAAATGAAATTTACTGCTGAACTTTTAGATAAATTGGACAAGGCAGGTGTAGAAGAAGAAGAACTTCGTCAGTTACGTGATGAAGCAAATACGTTGTTTACACAGAATATCCTAAGGGGGTGAGATCCATCTTTCCCCTCTTTACCATTCTCCCAGCTGCAGCCACTTTAGGTCTTCTCTTGGCTTTAAAAGGAGCAGATCCCCCGTATTTAATTGTTTTAACCATATGCCTTACTGTTTTCTTCTATCAACGAATGGCTTTTAAAATGAAGATTCTTCTTTTCACCATACCTTTTCTTCTATATTATTTTGTCGGTTTATCTGCACTCGATCAGCAAAAATCTGTTTACACTTCAGGGGAACAGACGGTAATTGGAACGATTCACACTAATCCGATTGTAGATGGAGATTCTTTGTCGATGCGTGTGAAAAGTGACAAAAATGAAGTGATTCAAATTCAATTGTTTTTGTCCAATGAACAAGAACAACATCAAATGAAAAGGTTGATGATTGGAGATGTATGCAAAATAAATGGTACCTTTACCTCGCCTTCTCCGGCGACTAATTTTCATCAGTTTAATTATCGTCAATATTTATATGAGCAACAAATATTTTGGATTGTAAGACCGAACATAGGTGGAATTCAATGTTATGAAAGTGAGAACCAGAGTAACTTTATAAAGCTTCAGAAATGGAGGGATAAGCAGCTAAACCGCATGGAGCTAGATATTAATCCTGAACTTCACGGCATCATGAGTGCATTGGTTTTTGGAGAGAGGGGATTGATGGAAGGAGATGTTCTATATGCTTACCAAAAACTAGGTATCATCCATTTGCTTGCTGTATCTGGTTTACATGTTGGGATGATTGTGACAGCTCTTTTTTATTGCCTCATTCGAATAGGGATGACCCGGGAACGAACAATGGAGTTGTTGCTCATCTTTCTTCCCATATATATTATAGTAGCTGGGGCCGCTCCTTCTGTTGTAAGAGCATCCCTTATGGCTATCATTGTTTTACTTTTTTTGCGATTGAAGTTGAAAATTCCACCACTTTTAGGGATTGTTATTGTTTATTTAGGGTATCTCCTTGTGAAACCTTACATTATTTTTCAATTAGGATTTCAACTCTCCTTCTTAGTTTCCTTTGGATTAATTGTATCTGCTCCAACGTTGCAGGCGCGTTACAATCAAGTCCACTTACAGTTACTATTTGTAACCATTTTGTCACAATTCCTCTCTTTTCCCATTTTGCTTCATTATATGTTTGAATTTTCCGTTATAAGTATTCCTTTAAATTTAGTATATATTCCGTTCATCTCCTTTTGTGTTCTCCCGCTAACTTTTCTAGCTTTTCTAGCTTCTTTTATCCTACCAGCTACTTACAATGTTCCCCTTATTTTCTTAGAAAAAATGGTTCCGTCTATCCACGACATTCTAATTTTGATTTCAGAACAAAAGTGGTCTACGTTCATTACTGGACGGCCGTCTAGTATTATAATGATCTTCCTTTATGTGGGTGTCGTATTTGCTTTACTAAAGTGGGAGAAAGGAGGGGCGCTGTGGTGGAGACAACCAGCTATTGTTCTTGGAATTGTAATGATCGTTCATTTAGGAGCTCCTTACATAGATTCAAGAGCGAAAATAACGATGATTGATGTAGGTCAAGGAGATAGCTTCTTACTCGAGCTTCCATACCGAAGAGCAGTCTACCTTATTGATACTGGGGGAACGGTTTCCTTCTTTCAGGATGAAGCGTGGAGGCAGCGAAGAAGGTCATTTGAAGTAGGGGCCAATATCGTGGCTCCAGCATTGAAAGCTCGTGGAATTCGAACGATTGATTCATTACTATTAAGTCATGGTCATCTTGATCATATTGGAGGAGCAGAAGCATTAGTGGATGCATTTACAATTAGAGAAGTACTGTATAGCAAAGGACCTGTTGAGAACGCTGTTGAACATGACCTATTACATGCACTCGCAAAAAAGGGTGCAAACATACAGTTTGTCAGCGAAGGGGTGAATTGGAAAGAAGGAGGAGCGCAATTTATTGTCTTATCTCCTGTTGGAGATGAAATGAACCTTAATGCGCGCTCCATTGTGCTTCACGTAATAGTAGAAGGGATTTCGTTTCTTTTTACTGGGGACTTAGAAGAAGAGGGAGAGAGGAGATTAATTCAAACGTACCCAGGCTTGCAAGTAGATATTTTGAAAGCTGGTCATCACGGAAGTCGGACATCGACGACCGAACAGTTTTTAGAACAATTGCAACCAAAAGCTATTTTTATTTCGGCTGGGCGTAACAATCGATTTGGTCATCCACACCCAGATGTTATGAATAGATTAGAGGAACGAAACGTAGTAATTTGGCGAACTGATCAACACGGCTCCGTTCAATTGTTATTGCGAAACGGTCAAATTGAAGCCAGTAGTATGATTCAAGAGAAATAAAAGTGCATCTTACTATCAATGGATTGGGAGAACATGCAAAAGAGGGAGTCGATAAGGACTCCCTCTTTCATCTGTTAGATTTACATACCACTAAATACATCTACAATTGTAGCGATAATGAATAGGGTTGCAAAGAAACCAAAAGGAACGATAAACCCAACAGCAGAGTCAATTGCGTCATTACGTTTACATTGTACTTCTTTTTCGAAATGCATCTGTCATTCCTCCTTATTCAATTCAAGTATACGGGATGGGCTGAGAAAATGCTAGGTCGTTTCATCAGCTATTTCTTAAAAACGAGTTTGTTCAAAAAATTGTAAAAAACTTTAGAAATAGATTGGTTTGTCTGTAAAGAGTTGTCACCTATAGTTTCGGATTGCATAGGATATGATAAATAGTGCAAGGCGGTCATGGTTATCGTTGTAATTGAGAGGTCCCGGGTTCTTAGTTACAGCGTTTATCATAAATGGGGGTCTAGCATTTACGGGGCTAGACCCCTTTCTCATTTTTCTTGTCATCTGTGCAATCATTGTCTATCCTAAAGGGAGGACAAGCGTAAGACAACCATGAGTATTCCCAGCAATGTATGGAAATAAGCAAGAAAAATGAGGAATGATTATGTCATATTTAAAAACAAAAAAAGAATTACAAAGTGGCACGGTAAGATCAGTATATTTTATGTATGGGACTCAATCATTTCTGATGGAGGACCTAATGTTTCATTTAATCCAACAAGTTGTTGGTTCGCAAGATGATCCTAATGTCATTACCTATAGCCTACAAGACACGCTCCTAGATATCGCTGTAGAAGAAGCAGAAACCTTTCCTTTTTTTGGTGGGAAAAAGGTCGTTGTGATCAAAGACTTTTCGCTTGTGTCAAGTCAGAAACAAGAGAGCAAGTTAGAACATGATTTAGAACGTTTAATGCAATACATAGAAAATCCTTCACCAGAAGCCATATTGGTTTTGTTGGCTCCTTACGAAAAACTAGATGAACGAAAAAAAATAACGAAATCATTAAAACAAAAAGCATCAGTCGTTGAATGTTTTCCTTTTGATGATCGGATGTTGTCTGAATGGCTAGATGATCAAGCTTCAACCAAACAATTTACTTTTACTCAAGACGGGAAAGACCATTTGCTAGGTCGTGTGGGACCGCAACTTTTATTATTGGCATCAGAAATGGAAAAACTGTCTTTATATGTAGGAGAAGGCGGGACAGTAACGGGTGATGTCGTTGATTTACTTGTTGCCAGATCATTAGAACAAGATGTGTTTGCTCTTATTGAGTTTGCGGTTAAGCGACGGTTGGACGAGGCGTTATCAATTTACCATGATTTATTAAAACAAAAAGAAGAACCATTAAAACTTTTATCATTAATTGCAAGGCAGTTACGAATTTATTATCAAGTAAAAGAGTTAAGTAGAAGAAGTTATTCTCAAAAGCAAATTGCGGCTCAATTGAAGTTGCATCCATATGTCGTAAAGTTGGCGAGTCAACAAATGAATAAATTTGATGATAAACATCTTCTTCAATTACTTGAAGCAGCAGCTGATACGGACTATGCGATTAAATCAGGGAAAATGGAGAAAGTGTTAGCAGTGGAGCTATTGTTAATAAAGTTAGCCAGTTGAGAATCCAAGTAAGAATGAAAAAGACAAAAAAACACACGAACAAAAATTCGTGTGTTTTTTACATTATGCAGAAAGTCCGTTAAGCTTCTTCGCAAGACGAGACTTTTGACGAGATGCTGCATTTTTATGAATAAGACCTTTGTTTGCTGCTTTATCAAGCTTTTTCGTAGCTTCAGTGAAAGCGGCTTGAGCTACTTCAACATCACCAGCTTCTACTTTTGCTTCGAAGTTTTTGATTGCAGTACGTAGAGCAGATTTAACAGAAATGTTTTGAGCACGACGCTTGTCAGCAGTTTTCACACGTTTAATCGCAGATTTAATATTTGGCATATCATTCACCTCCTAATACATGTTGTTCAGGTTTGATCCCAGTCCATCTATTATGAACGGTTTCGCTTCTTTTTTAAGTACGTTGACACGTTTCGCATCATTCATACAACAAATTGCATTTTATCAAAAACTAAGCATGATTGCAATAGAAGAATGAAAACCAATTGGACCGGAAACACTACTTTCACGAGAGAGTCTATACTAGGAGTGTGGTCCAAATGAGTGATGAATTAAATCTTGACCAATATCAAGTACGTACAGATCTAGCAGTTGAAGCTCATCAAATGGTGTTAGAACAAGAAGAGAAAGCGGGTAAGGGAGCATCCCCTAAAAATGTAAATGGAGTCAAAATAGACGAAGAAGTCGTAGATGATGTCACGATAACTAGAGTCGTAATTGATGAAGTAGGAGCCAAAAGATTAGGAAAGAAAGCTGGCAATTATTTAACGTTTGAAGCTTTAGGAATTCGTAAAAAAGATACGGAATTGCAAGAGAAGATGGAACGTGTTTTTGCCAATTCGTTTTCTGCCTTTTTAAAGGATATCGGCATTAAAGAAACTGACTCGTGTCTAGTTGTAGGGTTGGGGAACTGGAATGTAACTCCTGATGCTTTAGGACCAATTGCTGTAGAGAATTTACTTGTGACGAGCCATTTATTTAAATTAGCTCCAGAACAAGTACAAGAGGGATTCCGTTCAGTGAGTGCCCTAACACCAGGGGTGATGGGGTTAACGGGAATTGAAACAAGTGATGTCATTTATGGGGTAATTGAAAAAACAAAACCAGACTTTGTTATTGCGATCGATGCGTTAGCTTCCCGCTCAATTGAACGAGTAAATGCAACCATTCAAATTTCGGATACAGGAATTCATCCTGGAAGTGGTGTTGGTAATAAACGAAAAGAACTTAGCAAAGAGGCGTTAGGTATTCCTGTTATTGCGGTCGGAATTCCAACAGTTGTTGATGCTGTATCAATCACGAGTGATACCATTGATTATGTGTTGAAGCATTTTGGGAGAGAGATGAAAGAAGGAAAATCGCCGTCCCGCTCATTAGCACCAGCAGGGATGACATTCGGTGAGAAGCGTAAACTGACAGATGAAGACTTACCGACCGAAGAAAAACGTGAAACGATTCTGGGGATGGTAGGAAACTTGCCTGAAAATGAAAAGCGCCAACTAATTCAAGAAGTCCTATCACCATTAGGTCACAACTTAATGGTAACACCAAAAGAAGTTGACGTATTTATTGATGATATGGCCAATGTCATCGCAGCAGGCTTAAACGCAGCCTTACACGAACGAATAAACCAAGAAAACGTTGGAGCCTATACACACTAGAGAGTAAAAGAAAAAAGGGTGATCTTCCCTTTTTTCTTTTACTCGAAGCGATGAGCGGAGCCGCCGTAATGATCTTAAGCCATGTAGGAGTGGGTTTCTCCTACATGGCGCACGGCGAGAGAAGCCAT